>CAMNNN010000253.1 GCA_946545505.1 uncultured Clostridia bacterium | reverse complement strand
GAAAAGGCTCATAACATACGACACGTATGCCCCCCGCTGGGAATCCGTAAGGAATGTCCCGTTAAGGTCGCTTATCTCGATATATATAGTATCAAACTGTCTGCTCCACGGGAGAGCCGAGCCGTTATCGATTCTCCGCTTACCGTAATCGTTGGAAACAGAGCCGCACAGATAACCCAGGAATTCGTTGACATCATTCTGGGATACGGATGAACCCATTACTATCCAGGGATTCGCACCGGAATTCTTGCTAAGCAGGAGTTCTCTCTCGAGTGAGAATGCACTGACACCGTAATAAGTCTCCTCACAGAAGCCGTCGCTTCCGGGAACTGTGGAACTGAATCTTAATGCAGACGGTGCACATGCAGTAATCTCATCTGTAAAATCCGTAGGAACGGAATTGATATCATAACGGTCAAGGCCGACATATGCGTTATAGATATTGATAACCGCATCATCCTCGAATGAGATATTGAATCTTAAAGTCTCATCGGAAAGCATACTGTCAGTAACGGCAAATACAAACGAATAAGATCTTTGCTGTCCGTTAAGATCCGTGATATGAAGTCCCTGCTCACCGAATGTCTCGCCGTTCAGCCACACATAACACGAAGCATCCTCGGTATCGGACGACATAGATACTTCTATGCGGTAGAACAGATTGCTCTCGAACAGCTGCGACGAGGGTCCGTTAAGCTCGAACGACATAGCATGAACTCCGTTGCCGGAACCTACGAGACTTACTCCCTGTGACTGTGTTATAAGATGCGTATCGCCGTACAGATCCCAGGAATCGGAATCGAAGCTCATATGCTCGATGATACAGGTATCGCCTTCCATAACCACTCCGTCTGCAACCGGGACATCTACATATACGGCAGACTTCAAAGATGATTCATAGAGTGTATTGCCGCTCTTGATAAGATAACTGTCCGCGCCGTAGTTCATAATGCAGTCGACAGATATGCCGGTAAGACCGAGAGATCTCGGAACTCCGGTAGAGACCGGTACATAATAAGCCTGGCTGTCGGAAGTGACAGCTATGACCGCATCTTCACCTGAAGCGCATATACTCATGGGTTCGATCGAAGATATATCGCAAGAGTCTATGACAGGCTCTCCATCTGACATACCGACCCTGATAAGTCTTCCGTAGTTGGTGAGAACATAAAACCCTTCATTTCCGGCCTTCATATCAGTAATCATGTCGCCTTCCCTGATATAAGAAGAGAACTCATCCAGGTGCAGGAAGAACAGACCGTTACGGCTTACATAGATCTCATTACCCGAACTGTATGCCAGATATCCCCCGCCTGATACAGTATAAGCAACATCGGCATTTCCCACAGTTGTACACCCGGAAGAATCAAGCGTAACTATAGACCCGTCAGATAAGAACACTACAACATTTCCGTTGACTGATTCGATATGATTAACACTTATTTCTTCAGTCAGATTACAGGAACCTAATAATGAGAATGGACCGGAGTCTGTAGACACATATATCTCACCTATCGAAGTTACGGCATAGACTGACATTCCTTCAGAACATATATCGATAACAGGCTGCCCTATTCCGCTTAACTCGGGATAAACCGCCGCATCTGTAATGAGATTGCCGTTAGCCGTAAGAAGATATAGAACATCTGAATACTCAGCCGTCTGAATAACAGGATCGTTGATCCACAAAGCTTCGGTATCTTCCAAAGCTACGGGAACACCGAATACAGTGTCGGTAAAGCCTACGGCAGTACCTGAATAGCGAAGACCCATCCTGCCGCTTGCGTCCATCGAGAGTATCTCGACACAATCACCGAATGACAGTTCAGAGAACGCCGATGCGTCAGAAGGATCGAAATAAATGCTGTTGCCGCTCACTTCGGTTATCTGTGCCGACAGGTTGTCACTGTACTTACCGAAGAATGGATTCTCAATAAGATTAGCATCGGGCACATCAATCACATTAATGCCCACACCCTCTGTATGCTTGGAAGTAAGTTCCGCTGATGCTCTTACTCTCGGAAGCTCTGCACGGCTGCCGAAGAAACCGATAAACATAAGAAACAGCATTGAAGTAAGAAGGATCAGCGTAACCAATACAATTACGAGGAATATCCTTCTTTTATGAAGATTACCGAACCTGAATCTCGCGAGCCTGTTCATGATGCCGCCTCACTTACGGTTCCTTCTGTGCTGTCTTTAAAGAGTTTGACCATCAGTATAAAAGCTGCGAATGCAGGCAATATACATACGAACTCAAACATCGAAGCATGAAGTCTCATATCATAAGTATTCATGGGAGCACCGAACACACCGCTCTCAAGAAGAGAGAACAATGATACTCCTATCAAATTGAATACCGCATGAACCAGAAATGATATGCGGATTGATTTTGAGTAATGGTAAACGAAGCATAGTACGATCCCGCACAGCACGGCATATACTACCTGTACTGACACGCCGTGCAGGAATCCGAATATCAAAGATGATAAGACGGCAGCTACTGC
>CAMNNN010000252.1 GCA_946545505.1 uncultured Clostridia bacterium | reverse complement strand
ATCTGAGGCATCTGTACATCCATTAAGATCATCTCGTAGGCGTCTTCTCCAGCCGAGCTGATCATATCAACGCAGACCTGTCCGTTCTCGGCACGCTCAGTGTTGATGCCGAACATATTAAGCATGGTGGAGACGATTTCCCAGTTGATGTCGTTGTCTTCGGCCACGAGGATCCTCATACCCTGAAGGTCCGAATAATCCTCTTCAGGCTCGATCGAGGTCGGTTCTTTTCCGAGCAGGTTGTTGATCTTATCATAGAGCGTGGAGCGGAACAGCGGTTTGCTGACGAATCCGTTCGCGCCCGCTTCCTTTGCCTTCTCCTCGATATCTGACCAGTCATAAGCTGATATAAGAAGAATCGGGATCTTGGCATCTACCTCGGAACGGATACGGCTGATAGTCTCGATACCGTCAATATCAGGCATCTTCCAGTCGACGATGATGACGTCGTAATCCCTGCCCGCCTGATGCCTGTGCTCTATCATGCCGAGTGCTTCCAGACCGCTTCTGCTCTGTTCGGTGGAAGCCCCCAGAGACTCAAGCGTATCGACAGCTGTCTCGAGCATAACCTCATCGTCATCAACGATAAGCACGTCGATGGGATCAAGTCTCATCTCCTCACGCTGCCTCTCGGCTACCGGGATATCCAGGACAACCGTAAATGTTGTTCCCTTGCCCATCTCGCTTTGACATTCGATAGTACCGCCCATAAGGTCCACCATCTGCTTGGTAATGGCAAGACCGAGTCCGGTTCCTCTTATACTGTTGACACGGCTGTCTACCTGGCGTGAGAAAGGCTGATACATAGTCTCTATGAATTCAGGACTCATGCCGATACCCGTATCTGCCACAACATAGACCAGACGAACACAGCCGGATTCGGGACTGTCCTCTTCGTTCATATCAACACTTATACGCCCGCCGGGCTCCGTGTACTTGATGGCGTTAGAAAGGATATTGATATAGATCTGGTTCAGGCGAAGCTGATCCGTATACAGATACTCTTTCTCCATACGGTTGATATGGAAACTGAATTCCAGATTCTTCTCCTTTATCATCGGCTGCGAGATATTTACGAGATTCTCGACAGTCTCCACGATAGAAAATGTTAACGGACTGAGCTTAAGCTTACCGCTCTCCACCTTGGAGATATCCAGGATATCGTTAATCAGAGTCAGAAGATGATTGCCGGCGAGGCTTATCTTCCTCAGGCTCTCTTCCGTGGACTCACGGTCTCCGAGATTCTTCTCGGCGATGGCAGTAAGTCCTATGATCGCGTTCATAGGCGTGCGGATGTCGTGTGACATCGTTGAGAGGAAGTCTGTTTTCGCCTTGTTGGCTTGCTCTGCTTCCCTTGCCGTGATCTGAAGCCTCTTGTTAAGTGCCAGCACGTAGAACATATCGCACAGGAACAGGATCAGAAGGCCCACAGAGACGACGCTGAACAGTGGCCAGTCATTCTGATCCACTTTAAGATCACTTGCCGGAACAAGGCTTATCAAAGTCCAGCCCGAGGTGGCATCTACGGGAGCAAAGGCAAGGATACATTCCTGCTCGTGTGAGTTAAGCATCGAGACTGAACCTGTCGAAGTTGTAATCCTGTCGAACAGCTGATTAGTCGATTCGAGGTCCGATGAATTATATGATGTATAGAATTCGAAGAAGTTAGAATTCTTAAAGTTGTGGTCCTTGATGATATAGTTTCCGTCCGAGTCTATCATGGCAAGCTCGGCATTCACGAGTTCCGACTGCGGGAAGATCCATTTCTGCTCGAGCTCCGAGATAGGGATTATTCTTAGAAGAACCGCATCACGGGGAGTTCCGTTCTCATCATACAGTGTAACGGCATTGCAGAAAGCCAGAGACTGCTCGCCGTTCATTGGATTAGTGTAGGCACGTGAGATCCTTATCGAAGTCCCTATCGCGTCCGTAAGGTTCAGGCTGTCCATTATCCTTACGCGTTCATATGAGACCTCATAGTCATCGTCCGTCCCCTGCCTCGGGCGCGTCGAAAGGCCGGTTAGCGTATCAAGGAAGACCAGATGAGCCGAAGTATTCGCTAGAACATGGGAGGAACGTATATATTCAGCTGCTTCCTCCATAGTCATGGTCTGATTATTGATATAGCGGGCCCAGACGTCACAGATACTCTGCTCACCTTCCAGGTAATTCTGGGTAACCTGCTCCATGGTGACAGTAGTACTCTCGAAGTGTTCGATCTGCCTCATATACGCTTCCTTGTTTGTAAATCCCGTGTAGAGGACTACAAACACCAATATCGAGGCTATGAGAATCGCATTGATGATAATAATCAAGACTTTCTTCATGTCCTTGCGGCTTTCTCCTTATACAAGGCATCATCGGCTTCGCTCAATGCCGCCTGGAAGCTGGATATATCACCGGCATAACTGGCATAACCTATGCTGGCTGTAAGCTCATAATCAGCTCCGGATTCTTTGTTCAGGCGGATAAGTGTTTCCTTTATGCCTCTGCAGAGCTCCTTTATTTTCTCTTCATCACCAGTCTTGG
>CAMNNN010000251.1 GCA_946545505.1 uncultured Clostridia bacterium | reverse complement strand
CGTCATGCTGGTTGTAAAGTCCGTCCTTCGATCTGAAGTCGGGGATACCGCTCTCCGTGGAGACGCCTGCACCTCCGAAGAACACGATATGTTCCGATTCCTTAATGATCCTATTAAGTTCCGCGTACTGTTCCGTGTAATCCATCTCCGTTCCCCCTCTCGAATGGATTTGCCTTAACAATTAGCCGTTAAACTTCTCCTGCCAGGACTTGATAAGCGCCTCGTCCTCGAAATAGTTTATTCTCATCGCGTTCTTAAGCTCGGACAACGTCTTGGCCGCTTCCGTACGTGCCGCTTCCGTGCCCTTCTTAAGTACATCGACAACATAAGGGATATCCTTCTGAAGCTCTTCCCTTCTTGCTCTGATGGGAGCGAGCTCATCCTCGAGTACATTGATGAGGAACTTCTTAACCTTAACGTCACCTAAGCCGCCTCTTTGGTAGTGTTCCTTCATCTCGTCTAGGCTCTTATGCTCGTCACCGAACATCTCGAAATGCTCGGGCTTGCAGAAAGCATCAAGATAAGTAAATACGGTATTGCCCTCAAGCGATCCCGGGTCTTCGACTCTTAAGTGGTTGGGATCCGTGTACATTCCCATAACCTTCTTCTTGATGACGTCAGCGGGGTCGCTTATGTAGATGCAGTTACCCAGAGACTTACTCATCTTTGCCTTACCGTCAGTACCCGGAAGCCTTGAACAAGCCTCGTTGGAAGGCAGGAGAGCCTCAGGTGTTACGAGGCAATCCGTGTTATAGACAGTGTTGAATCTGTGAACGATCTCCTTAGCCTGCTCGAGCATCGGGAGCTGGTCCTCACCTACGGGAACCGTTGTAGCCTTGAAGGCTGTGATATCAGCGGTCTGGCTGATCGGGTAACAGAAGAATCCCACGGGGATCGAAGCCTCGAAGTTTCTTAACTGAATCTCTGACTTAACTGTGGGATTACGCTGAAGTCTTGAGACAGTAACCATGTTCATGTAGTAGAACGTGAGCTCTGTAAGCTCGGAAATCTCAGACTGAATAAGGATGTTGGACTTATCGGGATCCAATCCGCATGACAAGTAGTCCAAAGCTACTTCAATGATGTTCTCTCTAATCTTCTCGGGATTATCAACGTTATCCGTCAATGCCTGCGCATCAGCGATCATGATAAAGATCTTCTCGTATTCTCCCGAATTCTGAAGCTCCACTCTTCTTCTCAACGAACCTACATAGTGTCCTATGTGAAGCTTTCCGGTCGGTCTGTCGCCGGTCAGAATAATTTTGCCCATAACTTCCTCCGAATAAAAACAAACTCCCCTTATTTTATATTAATAAGGGGATGTTTTCAATTAATCCGCCTTGCAGGCTTATTCGAGGATCTCGTACATGGAGTCGGCATCCTCCTTGCGTATGGACGGTGCCAAAGACAGCACCCTGAAGCCTACGTTACCGTTACCGAATTCTATCGTTACTTCATCGCCGACTTTAAGTCTTACTGACGGCTTGGCAGGCCGGCCGTTCACCGTTACTCTTCCTGCGTCGCATACATCGTTCGCCACCTGGCGTCTCTTGATGATTCGAGACACTTTGAGGAACTTATCAAGTCTCATTCCCTCATCAGCCATTACGAACCCACCGACTTTCTTCCCTTAAGTGCGCTCGCGAGCGTCAGATCATCCGCGAATTCGATGTCCGACCCCATCGGAAGACCCGAAGCAAGCCTCGTTACCTTGATTCCTGTCGCAGACAGCAGGCGCGAGATATAAAGTGCCGTAGCATTACCTTCCGCGGTCTGGTTAGTCGCCACGATAACTTCCTTGATCTCAGGGTGATCCGTCAGCCTCGCGAAAAGCTCCGTCAGCGTTATGTCATTCATATTCATGTTGCCTACCGGGTTGTACACGCCGTGAAGCACGTGGTACAGACCGTTATACTCGTGCATCCTCTCGAAGGCGGACACATCACGCGGAGACTCGACAACACATACCGTGGACGTATCTCTTTTCGCATCTGTACATATGGGGCACGGGTCACTGTCAGTAAAGTTCTGACAGATGCTGCAGCGTTTCGTAAGCTTTCTCGCTTCGTTAATGGCTCCGGTAAGCGCATCCGCCTCTTCCTGAGACATCGACAAAATGGAAAAAGCCAGCCTCTGAGCCGACTTTCCTCCAATGCCCGGAAGCGAACCGAGCTTTGATATCAGATTCTGTACCGAAGGTGAATATCTTGCCATATCAGAACGGCATCTTAACTCCGCCGGTAACCTTGTTCATCATCTCTGCAGACTTAGCCTCGAGCTCGTCGTTGGCCTGATTGTAAGCAGCTGTGATGAGATCAGCGAGCATCTCTGCATCATCGGGATCGATAACCTCAGGGTCGATCTCGAGGTTGTAGATCTTGTGGTCGCCGCCCAATACGAGCTTGACCTTATCGCCGCCTGCGGAACCCGGAATGCGAAGCTGCTTTATCTCGATCTGAACATTCTCGATCTCCTCCTGCATCTTCTGTGCCTGAGCCATGAGGTTTCCCATATTTCCCATGCCGCCCAT
>CAMNNN010000250.1 GCA_946545505.1 uncultured Clostridia bacterium | reverse complement strand
GTTCAGACGGGAATCTCATTAAGTCCCGTCCTGTTACTATTACGCAGCATTATCCTGCTCCGGGCTTTGTCGAGCATGATGCTGACGAGATCTATCTGTCAGTACTGAAGACGATGGCCGATGTTATACTCGATAATCCTTGCATCAACATCGACTGTGTAGCGATCACCAATCAGCGTGAGACCACGATAGCATTTAATAAAGACAGCGGAATTCCTTACTGTAATGCCATAGTATGGCAGTGCAGAAGGACCGCTGATATCTGCAGAAGAGATAAGATTCAGGCGAAGAAAGATGATATAGCCCGCATAACGGGACTTCGCATCGATCCCTATTTCTCAGCTACCAAGATGAGATGGATACTCGAGAATATCCCGGGTACCGAGAAGGCTGCTCTCTCGGGGGAGCTTAAATTCGGTACTGTAGACGGATATCTCGTCTATATGCTCACGGGAAAGAAGAGTTTCCTTAGCGATTATTCCAATTGCTCGAGAACTATGCTGTTCGATATCAACAAGCTCGATTATTCCGATGAGATGCTCGAACTGTTTTCCATTCCCCGTAAAGCCCTGGCTGATCCGGTCCCTTCATGCTTTGACTACGGAAAGATAGATCTTGACCAGAAGCATCTTAAGGAGCTCGGATTCAAGGAGGACGAGTGCAAGGCTCTGATGTCACTTAATGGCAAGCACATTAATGCCGTTGCAGGTGATCAGGCTGCCGCGCTGTTCGGCCAGACCTGCTTTGAGAAAGGTTCTGCCAAGACAACTTACGGTACCGGCTGTTTCACTCTCATGAATATAGGTGATAAGCCGCAGTTCTCCGACAACGGACTGCTGACTTCAGCCGCATGGTCGATTAACGGCAAGACCGTTTATGCTCTCGAGGGAAGTGTTTTCCAGGGAGGCTCGGTGATCACATGGCTTAAGGACAGCATGAGACTTATCGACGATCCGTCTGAATGTGACGGCATCTGCTCATCAATCGAAGACAACGGCGGAGTATATCTTGTGCCCGCTTTCTCGGGACTCGGCGCTCCTTACTGGAATCCTGATCTCAGAGGTACGGTTATAGGCCTTACGGGCGGAACCGGCAGAGCTCATCTTGTAAGAGCTGCCGTGGAGTCGATTGCCTACCAGGTGACGGAACTCGTCGACCTTATGATGAATGATACCGGTATTACGTCTACTCACATGAAGGTTGACGGCGGCGTTTGTGCCTGTGAATTTCTTATGCAGTTACAGGCTGACCTTCTCGGTGTTACAATAACGCGTGCGAAATCAGATGAGATGACTGCCAAGGGCGTCGGTATGCTCGCGGGACTGCAGTCCGGATTCTACGAGTCACAGGAGCAGCTCGAGACATTATACAAGAGCAGCCGCATCTATAAGCCTCTCAGATCATCTGCCGAAGCACGTAAGCTTCTTGCCGAGTATAAGAAGGCAGTTAAAG
This sequence comes from uncultured Clostridia bacterium, assembly GCA_946545505.1. Lineage (GTDB taxonomy): Bacteria > Bacillota > Clostridia > Saccharofermentanales > Saccharofermentanaceae > Saccharofermentans. Next base: position 1,084 of record CAMNNN010000250.1, on the reverse strand, counting down.
CTTCCGAGATCGCTTCCGGAAAGGATAATGCTTAGTGAGTCAGCTTTATGTTGTTTTCTTTGAGATGGCAGTTGTCCTGCTCATAGGATTTGTGCTTGCCAAGAAAAAGGTTATTGACGACAGGGGAAGGAAAGTTCTTAACGATCTCCTACTGAGGGCCGTATTGCCGTTCTCGATCATATCTTCGAGCCAGTATCAGTTCTCCTTCGATATGGTGCGCTCTATCTGTGCGGTAGCACTCGGCGCGGGGCTTTATTATCTGATAACGCTCATAGTGCTCAGGATAGTTGTGTTTAAGACCAAGATTGCAGATGCGGAGAGACGTGTGTTCATCACTGCGTCAGTATTCGCGAATACCGGCTTCGTCGGAATGCCGATCATGTATTCGCTGTTTGATTCCCCCGGACTTTTGCTGGCGGCTATATATAACCTCATCTACAACGTGTTCTTCTACACTTACGGAGTTCATCTGCTGTCAGGTAAGAAGCCTTCAGTAAGCGAATACTTGAATCCGGTTTCCATCGCTTCTGTATTTGCCATCGCTTTGTTCATCGTCCCGTGGAGAGCTCCCGCTGCCGTGGTCGATGCGATCGACCTTGTAGGCAACATGACTTTCCCTCTGTCGATGTTCATCATGGGTTCGACTCTGTCCACGATCGATGTGAAGAAGCTGTTTACGGACGGCAAGTCCTATGTGGTTTGCTTCCTCCGTCTGATATTATTCCCGGCTCTTATGACGGGTGCGATGATACTAATTAAAACCCATGTGCCCGTGCAGCCTGCGACTCTCATTACGCTTATAATAATGACTGCACTGCCTTCGGGAACCATGAACGTAATCTATTCCGAGCGGTACGACTGTGCGCCTAAGTTCAGTGCGAGGACGGTATCACTTACTTTGCTGTTCATGGTTATTACGCTGCCGATCATGATAGCTCTGTGTTTAACGGCTTTTGTGACGGCTTAAGAGGTGTTAATGGAACAGGATATATTCATTCATGAAGAAATAAAAAATGATGAGCTTCTTAAGCTTATGCATGAGATGAGACAGGAGCGCACTTCCGAGAAGATGCTCGAGGTGTTA
>CAMNNN010000249.1 GCA_946545505.1 uncultured Clostridia bacterium | reverse complement strand
TCTTCTTTGTGTTCTTTTCCTGCACGGAATAATCCTACGAAAAGCATGCTGCCGACAGGCAGTATCGTCTTCATCATGCTCTCGGGGAAAACGAAATGCGTTCCGTGCTCATAGACCATGTATACGGGTTCGCACTCGTGAGGCTTGCTTTCAAGGCGTGCCTGCATCCTTCTGATGTACTTGGCGGTGTCCCAGAGAACGTCATCCTCGGCGCCGATCAGGAGCAGCTTGCCCTTGATGTTCTCCACCTTAATAAGCTCTTCTTCCTGAAGCGGGTGCAGTCTTTCAGACTCGTCGAAGAGTTTACGCGAGGCACAGAAATCTCCGCCTGCCTTAGCTTCCTCTTTCATCCTTAAGCCGTACTCGGGGTGGCGGTAAGCGAAGGGCAGGTAGGGAAGAGGTTTACCCTGCCAGGATACTGTAGATTCACCTTCACCCGGCCACTCTTCGTAGCCGTCTCTTTTGCCACGGTAGAAGCCCTCCATGACGAAGTCGGACGGACTCATGGCGATGGTGAGTGTGATCTCGGGGTAGTATGATGCTGCGATGAGTGAGAACATCGCGGTGGTGGATGCACCAGCGAGCGCGAACTTTCTATTGCCCTTTGACTTGAGGTAATCGATGGAGGCGCCGATGCGCTCTACCGGAAGGTTATGGTGACCGTAATCCTTATGAGCAGGGGAGAGGGTCAGCACGTTGACACCGAACTTCTTGTGAAGCCAGCGGGCTCCGCACTTGGCGATATAGTCCTCGCAGTCATCTCCTAACATTGCGATGACCGCGCACTCTGAATGACCTCCTTCATAAGGCCAGTAGCATCCGTAAAAACCCTTGCCTGTTTCCTTAATCTTCTTCATATTCTTACTCCTCGAATATCTGATCCAATATGCTCTCGATAATGGTGTTTATAGTCTTCTCATAAACAGCTTCGTGCAGTTCTTCTCTGGCCTGCGAGGTAATTACAAGTATCTTGCTCATGTTCGCGATAAGGAGCAGATCCACATCAGCTCTAACGCCGTCGAGGTGCTGAAGGAGGCCGGAAGTAATCGCACCCTCTTTCTCCGCGTCCGGATTGAAGGCATCTGTCCTGTGTATAAGATGGCCTTCATCCTCAAGTGTCATGTGAGGGTAGATGCTGATTTCCTCGTCAACAAGTGCCTTGAAGTAAGCTCTCGCATCCTCGCGGCCCAGCTTGCGCTTTCCTTCCATGACGTCCCTGTCGATAAGCTGCGGGATCATGACAATCCTTCTGTACATGATAAGATCTGCGATATATTCTTCCTTATTCTTCCAGAAGTGATAGAAAGTTCCCTTGGCGATTCCGGCTGCATCAGTAATCTTCGAGATAGTGGTGTGGGTCATTCCGTATTCTTTGATAAGAGGAAATCCCGCCTCAAGCATGGTCAGCCTCAGCTGTTCTCGCTCGGTGTCTGCAAATATTCTCTTAGGCATTTTTACTCCTTATGACCAGAATATAAAAATGGTCATAAGTAAATTAGCATGCGTATCTGTCTTTGTCAACAAAAAGTTAGCGGTTGCTAACTTAAAATATATGTATTATAATTCGTCGCGGTTAGCGCGGGCTAACCTTGTATTCTTCAAGGAGGTCGGTATGGGAGATTTAGTTATCGTTTTGATATTGATCATAGTAGTCGGCGGCGCGGTGTTTGGCACTGTCAGAAGGATCCGTCACGGCTCTTCCTGCTGCGGTGCACGTGATGCCGCCCCGAAGAAGGTGAGAGTAGCTGACCGTAACAAGAATAACTACCCGTATGTGTACGAACTTTCTGTTGATGGTATGCACTGCGGTAACTGCACCAGAAGAGTGGAGAACGCATTTAACAGGCAGGACGGTTACTGGGCCAGGGCTGATCTTGAGACCCGTACGGTAAAGCTGCTGTCTAAGAGTGAAGTGCGCGAGGATGTGTGCACGTGGATCGTTTCTGATGCGGGCTACACATTGCTGAATATGAGAACAATTAAAACTCAGGAGGATATATGAAGACACTGGCACAGATGAAGCAGGGTGAGGAAGGAGTCGTTACCTCGGTCAACGGTGATGCCCGTTATATGAGCAGGATCACATCGATCGGAATCACTCCCGGCTGCACGGTAAGGATTATTAAGAACGATAAGAACAGACCTGTCATCGTTTATACGAGAGACACCATGATCGCTCTTAACGAGAAAGAGTGCAGCAACATAGAGGTTAAGGAGGGTTCGAGAAATGACTGATAAGAACGAGACAGTAATTGCTTTATTAAGCCAGCCTAACTCCGGTAAGTCCACGCTTTTCAATGCGCTCACAGGATTGAAGCAGCATGTAGGTAACTGGCCCGGAAAGACTGTAGAGCAGAAGGAAGGTAACTTCGAGTACAACGGTAAGAAGTTCGTTGTCGCAGACCTTCCCGGTACATATTCACTCTCCGCTAACTCTGATGAGGAGATGATCACCAGAGACTACATCGCTTCAGGAAAGGCTGATGTCGTATGTATCATGGCAGACAGCTCACAGCTTGAAAGAAGCCTTTATATGCTGGCCGATTTC
>CAMNNN010000248.1 GCA_946545505.1 uncultured Clostridia bacterium | reverse complement strand
ATCTTGATGTTCCGGGGAACACAGCTGCAATAAGCTGGAAAGCTCCGATGAGAAGTGCCTGAGGATATGTAATATCATCAACAGACTTTATGTCAGGCTCTTTACCGGCTACCCACTTCTCTACAACAATAAAGCCGATACCGAAGAGGATCAGCATTATTGATACGCATACATAGTTATAAAAGAGTTCATCGAGATAATCATCAAACAGAACACCTACGATGATCGCAGGAATGCAGGCGACGAGGATCTTGAACCACATGACGAACTTGTCGGCCTTCACCCATCTTCCTATACCCTCTTTCTTCCAAGGGTGCTTATTGTCCTTGATGCCGAACGGCCAAATCTCTTTCCAGTAGATGACGACTACGGCCATTATGGCTCCGAGCTGAATGACAACGAGGTAAAGCTCGTGGAACGCTTCTGATACGTTAAGATTAAGGAATGAATCAAGAAGGATCATATGTCCGGTCGAGCTTATGGGAAGCCATTCGGAAATACCTTCAACGATACCGTAGATAATAGCAATAATTACATCAATAAAAGTCATAAATAATTCAAATATCCTTTAAGTTCTTGAAGACGGCTCTCGCAGTCACTCCTACCAAGATAATATAACTCTCCGAGTTTTTCCATATCTGTCTCGAGTCTTCCGACATCATCTATGTTTCTTGAAGGAGCGAGTGTAAAGACAGTCCTGTGATTTGTAAGATAGAATAATTCATCCAGCTCGAGATTATATCTCTCGCTTCTGTGGCAAAGATTATCACACAAAGCGGGTTTCTCACTGTACATGGTCCTCGTAATAACAAGGGACACCTCGGACTGAGAAGGTTCCCTGTAGTCATCCGAACGGGTCTTAACTACGATGATCTTCTTATAACCCTGGCTTATAGCCCAGTTAAACGGGATATTCACGCTGCATCCGCCGTCGAGATTGTATGTCCCCTCCACTTCCACGGGTGTGGAAACATAAGGCAGCGAAGCGGAAGCCTTGACTGCGTTCTTAAGGTCCGAGCAATTGGACTTCTCCCAGTAATGCGGTCTTCCGGTATCGACATCTGTCGTAACCACTACAAAACGGCGCTTCTTAACGGCTTCGTAATCCAGCGGATCCACGCCGTCAAGTTCTCCGAAGATATAGTCAAAGCCGATAATACCGTGCTCGGTAAATATCGGCTTCAAACCTACGTAATTATCATCATGACGGTACTTAAGGTTGATCCTCGCAGATCTTCCGATCTGGCCTGCAGCATAATTAATACCGTTAAGAGCTCCGGCGGAGACTCCGACGACACAGTTCATGTTGATATCGTTCTCCATCAGAACATCGAGAACGCCGGAGACATAAAGTCCCCTGAATGCGCCTCCTTCAAGAACGATACAGCCTTCCGTTATCTCATCAGAACAATAGCCTCTGGGAAGTGAATCCCAGCCGGAATAAACTTTGGTATCCAAGAATTATCTTATCCTCTGACCCTCTTCGAAGATTGCACCCGGGGCACTGGGAATAAGATCGTCATTGGTCTTGCCGTACTCGCTTCCGCCGCTGGTGCAGAAGGGCTTGATGGTCTTGCCCGTAAAGTCAGCGCTCTCAAGGAATGTATTGATGATCCTGGGAGCTGTTCCCCACCAGAGCGGGAATCCGAGGTAAATCTCATCGTACTTATCAATATCTTCGCATGTCTTGGCCATAGGCACACGGCACTTCTTGTCAGCCATCTCGACGTTGCTTCTGCTGTCTCTGTCCTGCCAGTCAAGATCGGCACCAGTGTAAGGTACTTCAGGTCTGATAACAAAAAGGTCAGCACCCTCTCTCTTAGCTATCTCTTCAGCTTTCTTGGCAGTTGCGCCCGATGTAGTGAAATATGCTACAAGCTTCATATAGGCCTCCACAAAGATAAAATTTCTATTGATTATAGCATAATTAATGACTGTATCAGTTATTCTTGAACACAAATACTACAGAATCTTCAACGCCTTCGGGAGCACCTGAGAATGTGTTATAAGTTGCGGCATAACTTCTAAGCTCCTCGACTCTGTCGGATACGGGAGTTACGTTGCTTAGAATGTCCGTGATCTTATCCACAGCCTGCTCGTTGAACTCATTAAGGCCGTCATCGAGCTGGCCTGCACCTTCGAGCAATGCTGCCGTGCCTGAGAACAATTCATCAGTTCCATCTGCAAGCCTGTTAGCACCGGTAGACAATGTGGAAGCTCCCTGAGAGAGAGCATCTGCCCCGCTCGAAAGCGAATTCGCACCATTCGACAGACTGCCTGCGCCATTAGCAAGAGTATTGGCACCCGATGCCAGAGCGAAAGCTCCGTTGTTAACCTGTGAAATACCGTCAGAAAGAGCTGCTGAGCCCGTAACAAGCTGGGATGTTCCGTTACATAATGAAGAAGCACCGGAAGCAAGGGAATTAATGCCATCAGCAAGTGTTGCCGTACTTCCGTTCAGCGTATTAAGTCCGCCTGACAAAGCAGCCGCTCCGCCCGACAGCTGTGAAGCACCGGCCTGAATGCTTGCTACGGCATTTGATACCTCTCCGAACTTGCCGCCAA
>CAMNNN010000247.1 GCA_946545505.1 uncultured Clostridia bacterium | reverse complement strand
TCCTCGATTTTCTTGCCGAATACGACAGCAGCTTCCTCAGTATGTGATACGGTACCATCGGTTCTCGACGGTTTCCCGAGCACGATACCTGTTACATTGTTGTCTTTTACTATCTCGACTATCCTGTTAACAGCCCATGCATCATCCCGGCCGTTCCAGTTAACGGTCTCGAATCCAGATGCAGTTATCCATAGTTCATCGGATAAAGCAACTCCGATATGTTTCATACCGAAGTCTATTCCCATCCATCTTCCTTTGCCCATAAATGATCCTTTCTTCATGTCTATAAATAAAAAAGCGGCACCCTAATCCCAAGTGCCGCTGTTATACCATATACCGGTCTATATCACAACTTGCTGCAGTATTCGGAGATAATTACTTCGAGCAGCTCGTCTCTGTCGATTCTCTTGATTACTCCTCTGGCGCCCTTATAGCTTGTGATATAAGTAGGATCGCCGGATATAAAGTAGCCGACCAATTGATTGATCGGGTTATATCCCTTCTCCTTCAGCGCATAAAGGACATAAGTCATGAGCTCTCTGGCATTCGCAGACTTATCGACGGAAAAATTAAACTTGGTCGTTTCTGTATCCAACTTTATAACCCTCTTATCCTTATTAGAATCATTCTACCACATAACATTTAAAAATAATAAGGAATTTTTAGATTTCAAATAAGTTTACAGATCAGACACAGAGAATAGGGTTCTAACGCCTCCACTTCAACAATCGATCCGACTTCAGGTTCGTCTCCTTCCACTTTGAAGAAAGCCTTAACATATTCACGCGTGTAACCCGTACCATACCTGCTGCCGTCACCGTAATCAAGATACTGTTCGACGAGCACCTCATGAGTTTTTCCAAGTTGTTTCCGTGCATACAGAGCTTCCTGCTCATCAGAAAGCTTCCTTAACCTCTCCGTTCTCTCCTTCTTGGCAACACCATCCACCTGCTTCATCGAAGCAGCTCTGGTCCCCTGTCTTACCGAGTATGGGAAGACATGCACCTTATCTATTCCGCACTTACGTACGAACTCATAGGTCTCATCGAATTCTTCCTGAGTCTCTCCCGGGAAGCCGCAGATAATATCCGTTGTAAGCTTCATCGTGGGGAATTGCTTTCTGAGAAGTTCCGTCTTCTCCATATAGAGCGCAGTATCATATTTCCTGTTCATACGCTTAAGCACGGTGTCGGATCCGCTCTGCAGCGACAGATGAAAATGAGGACACATCTGTCTTATCCGCCCTATGCCTTCGATAAAATCTTCGGTTAAAGAAGATGGCTCAAGGGATCCGAGCCTGATTCTCTCGATACCGGGAACATCAGCCGCATCATTAAGAACACCCAGAAAAGCTTCGATTCCTTCACCTCTGTCAGCACCGTAAGAGCAGACTTCGATACCCGATACTATAACCTCACGAAATCCCGCTGCCGCAAGCTGCTCCACTTCTTCCTTTATACTCTCACGGGGCCTGGAAGCAACTCTTCCCCTCGCGAAAGGAATGATGCAGTAAGTGCAGAAATGATTACAACCGTCCTGAATCTTAAGAAAAGCTCTGCTTCCCTCAGGCGACACTACAGTACCGAAATCGTGATAGACATCCGTCTTTGTAAGTTCGGGGCGCGAGTGGGAAGATTTATGAGTAAGAGCATTTCGCTGTGCCAGGAACGCCTCTACCCTGTTTACAAGTTCTTTCTTATCGCGTGTTCCGAGAACAATGTCAGCATCTACGGTGCCGTCCGCCATCTCAGACGCACAGCCCATGGCAACGATAACGGCGTCCGGATTAAGACGTGCGAGTCCTCTTAGGTGCTGCCTGGACTTTCGGTCAGCCTCACCTGTTACCGTACATGTGTTGACTATGCAGATATCCGCGTCCTGATGGTCGCTGACTATCTCATACCCCGCGGATATAAAAAGCTCGCGAGCCGCGTCAGTCTCATACTGATTGACGCGGCACCCGAGCGTGTAAAAATAAACTTTGCCTTTAGACATTACTGTCTGACCTTGATGTGAACCTCACGAAGCTGCTGCTCTGTAACGTCACCGGGAGCGCCGCACAGAAGGTCCTGAGCATTACCGTTCATAGGGAATGCGATGACCTCACGGATGGACTCCTCATTCCTCATGAGCATGATCATACGGTCAACACCGGGAGCCATACCTGCATGCGGAGGTGCACCATACTGGAATGCATTGTACAGAGCGCCGAATCTCTGCTTCAGGTCATCTTCGGTGTAGCCTGCGATCTCAAATGCCTTCTTCATGATCTCTACGTCGTGGTTTCTTACGGCACCGGAAGAAAGCTCAACGCCGTTGCAGACGATGTCGTACTGGTAAGCGAGGATCTCCTCGGGCTTCTTAGTGTTAAGAGCATCGAGTCCGCCCTGAGGCATTGAGAAAGGATTGTGTGTGAAGATGTACTTCTTTGTCTCCTTGTCATACTCATACATAGGGAAGTCATTTACATAGCAGAAGCGGTAAGCATTCTTCTCGATGAGGTCGAGTCTTGCACCGAGCTCGTTTCTGATCTTGCCTGCACACTCGTTAGCCTTAGCTTCAGTGTCTG
>CAMNNN010000246.1 GCA_946545505.1 uncultured Clostridia bacterium | reverse complement strand
ATGTGGCACACAGAACAGTGGACTTCATATCCATCATGAACTGAAGCTGCTTGTCCGTGTTGCCGGGTCCCATCGGGATACACATGGCTCCGAGCTTCTCTGCACCGAGCTGGAAACCGATACCCGCAGTCCACAGGCCGTATCCGGGAGTTATATGGATCCTGTCCATGTTGGTGATGCCCGCCATCTCATAGCAGCGCTTAAACTGGATGGCCCAGTCGTCCACATCCTTCGCTGTATAAGGAATGATTACGGGAAGTCCCGTAGTTCCTGAAGAGGAATGGATACGTACGATCTGATCCTCGGGCGCAGTCATAAGTCCGAGAGGATATGCTTCACGAAGGTCGTTCTTCTCAGAGAAAGGCAGATTCTCGAAGTCCTCTGCCGAGTTTACGCCCTTGATACCGGCCTCCTCGAGCTTCTTACCATAGAAGCTTCCTGCCTTAACAAGAGCCTCTATCCTGCTGTTAACCTGCTCCAGTTGCTTGTCGCTGATCCTCATATTCCCTCCTTAAATTGACGCATATTCCAAAGCCTTGAAATTAAGCTCATGGAACTGCGGTTTAACCTTCTTTACCAGTGCTTCCTTTATATCTTCAATACCGACTTCGCCAAGGAATCCTCCCCTCGCGGCGGCACCGAGAAGCACCATGTTTAATACTTTCGCCGAGCCGAGGTCACGAAGTGCCTCATCTGTGTTGACGATAACAAGCTTGCCTATGCGGTCTCCCTCGAGAGACTTCAGGAAATCAGTCATCTTGGCTCCCTCATAATCAGAACCCTGAAGTGCAGCCGTGACGGGCATCATCGCACGGTCCGAAGTGATAACGGTACCGCCCTTCTTAAGATAATTCAGGACGCGTACGGTCTCCGCGGGCTCGAACCCGATGATAATATCAGCGCATCCGCTCTTGATCAGAGGCGAGGCGCACTCACCGATGCGAAGGTAACTCATAACGCTTCCTCCGCGCTGTGCCATACCGATAGTCTCGGCGGATCTGACATCAAGGTTTTTCGCCATGGAAGCTGCAGCCGTGAGCTTGCTCGCGAGGACTGTTCCCTGGCCTCCGACACCGCACAGAATGATATTAGTAGTACTCATTCCTTCACCGCCTTTCCGATGGCACCGCAGGGACAGATCTGCGAACACAGGCCGCATCCGTTACACAGGGCCTCATCGATTGCCACGCGGCCGTCCTTCAGAACGACACCGGGGCAGCCGATCTCGCGGATACACATCTTGCAGTCAACGCACTTATCGAGGTCGACCTTATACGGCGTCTCGGGCTTAAACAGCACTGCACACGGCGCCTCGAAAATAATAGCCTTCACACCGGGCTCATCCGCGACTCTCTTAACAGTCTCAACAGCTTCATCAAGCTTGAACGGATCCTGCCTTACAACAGTCTCCACACCGATGCCGCGCAGAATATTCTCTATATCGATCTTATCCGTGAACTCACCCATCATGGTGTGACCCGTTCCGGGGTGCGGCTGGTGTCCCGTCATGGCTGTAGTTGAGTTATCGAGAACTATCAGCGTCATGTCAGCCTGGTTATAGACAGCATTTACGACACCGGTTATTGCAGAGGCGAAGAATGTGGAATCACCTACAAAAGCGAAACACTTGGTATCGGGCTTAACTCTGCCGACACCCTGTGCGATACCGAGTCCTGCACCCATACAAAGGCAGGTGTCTACCATATCGAGAGGCATCGCATTTCCTAACGTGTAGCAGCCGATATCTCCTGCGAAAATGGTCTCTTTACCCTTCATCGCCTTCTTAACGGCATAGAAAGAAGCTCTGTGGGGGCAGCCCGCACACAGCACCGGCGGACGAACAGGAAGCTCGGGAGTCTTAACTGCATCTGAAGAAGCGCTCTCCCAGCCCATGAATCCGCTCACATATTTCTGTACAAGATCGGGAAGGTTCTCGCCTGAAGGCGCGACATCTCCGGTTATCTTTCCTTTGATACTTACATTAAGTCCCGCTCTGCCGCACACATAAACGAGATGCCTCTCTATATACGGATCGAGCTCCTCTATCACGAGCACTTCGTCAACACTCTTAAGGAAATCACATGCGAGCTTCTCCGGAAACGGGAACGGCGTACTTATCTTAAGAAGCGAGGGCACGTCCCTGCCCTGTGCAGAAGCTTCATCAAGTATGTCCTTCACATTGGCATAAGAGATACCCTGAGCGACGATGCCCTTACGGACAGTGCCGGCAGTAACAGCATTACGTACATTCGAAGAGAACTCGTCAGAAAGGCCTGCATTACGCTCTTCAATCTTCGCATGGTTGACATAAGACAGCTTCGGGAAGATGACCCAGCGGGATGAATCCTTAACGAAGCCGTCAGGTCTGTGGTCCTCGTATTCCGCATAATCACGCACGTCTATGCTCTGATATGAGTGGCACACGCGCGTGGTCGGACGCATGAACACAGGAGTCTTATACTTCTCCGACAGCTCGTAAGCCTCGAAGATCATATCGTATGCTTCCTTCGCATCAGAAGGATCAAAACACGGCAGCTTCGAATACTCGGCGAAAGTTCTCGTATCCTGCTCCGTCTGCGATGAGATCG
>CAMNNN010000245.1 GCA_946545505.1 uncultured Clostridia bacterium | reverse complement strand
AGTTCCTTACAGAACTCGTCTATCTCATTCTTGTCGTAAGAAAGGCATGTGAGGTGGGCTACGGGTTCAGTATGATACTGTTCCTTGATCTTCTTGCAGATCGCGATGGTCTTGTTGTTATTGGAAGACCCGCCCGCGCCGAATGTGACCGATATATAGTCGGGGTGAAGATCACACAGCATCTCCAGCGTCTCATCAATATTATTAAGTTCGCTCTCCGCCTTGGGAGGGAAAATCTCGAATGAGAGGATGGTCTTGTCCTGATTATAGATGTCAGTAAGCTTCATATAATGCCTCTTGAAATCAATTTAGTCGAATCATTTTAACATATATAACTTTCTTTATCCGACAAAAAGTTATAGAGTATCTAATATGTACTACTTAATCGAAAGCACATTGAGACAATGCAGCGACAAGGAGATTATGGGCGGCCCGGCCCAGTACGTCGCTGTCGTAACTCCCGAACAGTGGGCGGAGAACAAGGATAAGTTCGATATGGGTATCGACATGGACTTCGACGGATCCGAGCGTTATACGAGTAAGGCCGAAGTTAACTATGACTCTGTAACGGGTACTTTCTCTTTGCCGGACAGGAAGAATATCTCAGGTGATTACAAAGACTTCGCTTTCGCTCTTGATGAGAGAGGTATAGTCTTTATCGACCCGGCCGATAATGCCCAGAAGATAATCAATAAGATCATTACCACTAAGAAGTGGCGTCTGCCGAGTCTCGAGAGATTCATATATGATTTCCTTGAGCAGATAATCCATGAGGATCTGTCACTCCTGGAGGCGTATGAGCGTGAACTTGATCAGATCGACAAAGATGTTGATGACGATAAAGAGACGGATCTCGGACGCGTTAACGATATTAAGGGTGAACTTCGCGATATGAGAACTCATTACAGCCAGCTGATAGATATGGCTCAGGAGTTCGAGGAGAATGAGAATAACTTCTTTAAGATCGACAACATCAGATTCTTCAAGCTGTTCTCGAACCGTGTATCGAGACTGTATGATATCGTCAATTCGCTTATGGATTACACCAATCAGATTCGCGATACATATGAGTCCAGAATAGAAGTAAGACAGAATCACATCATGACACTTCTGACGGTAGTTACGACTATATTCATGCCGCTGACACTCATCGCAGGCTGGTACGGAATGAATTTCAAGTATATGCCCGAACTTAATTGGGTATTAGGTTATCCTGCAGTATTTGCCGTCAGCGTTATTATCGTTATCGGAAGTCTGCTCTTCTTCAAGAAAAAGAAATGGCTGTAATGCACAAGGTTCATATAGACTTCTTCAATCCTGCGAAGATAGCAGACAGCGGACAGGCTTTCCGTATTCATCCGATAGACGGTACTCATACCGAGTTAGTGGCATTCGGAAGATATCTTCAGATCGCGGATCTTGGTGATAACGAATATGCTTTCTCGTGTACGAAGGCTGAATTCGATGATATCTGGTACGACTATTTCGACCTCGGTACCGATTATGATGAGGTAGTGAAGAAGATTCATAAGGATGATGAATTTCTTACGGAATCCGCGAAGTTCGGACACGGTATCAGAATACTTAAGCAGGATGTGTTCGAGACCGTTATCTCATACATCATCTCACAGAGAAGATCCATTCCGTCTATCACTACATGTGTGGACAGATTATCTGAATTATCAGGTGCGAAGATCAAGGTCCCGAAGCTAGAAGAACCGTTCGTAAAACCGTTGAAGAAAGAGTATTATGCTTTCCCTACTGTCGAACAGGCAACGGTGATCAAAGCAGATCAATTAGACGGTATCGGGGCAGGGTACAGAACTGCATATATATTAAGTGCGGTCAATGATTTCAAGTCGGGAAAACTCATAGATTCCGAGCTTAATAAACTAAGCGATGACGAACTGTATGAAGCGCTTATTAATATGTACGGTGTAGGAACAAAAGTTGCTAACTGCATAATGCTCTTTGCATTTCACAGAGTAGGAAGATTTCCGGTTGATGTATGGATAAAACGTATAGAAGATACATACTACAACGGACATTTTAAGACCTCGGAATATCCCGGAATATCAGGTATTTTGCAGCAATTCATGTTCTACTTCATCAGGAAAAATCAAAAAGGTGCTTGACATGAAAATAGAGTAGAAGTAATATCATGTCGTCAAGGCAATGGCGTCTTGGAGTTGATACTCCGAGGCGCCTTTTTTCTTTGCAAAAATGTCCGATAAAAGTCAGGAGGATACGACTATGGAAAAGCAGAATGTACCTGAGCTGTTCGGTTCAATGGTATTTGACGACAGAGTCATGAGAGCCAGATTATCGTCTGATGTTTATGAGTCATTGAGAAAGACGATTGAAGAGAATGAGAAGCTCGATGAGAAGGTTGCACAGGCAGTGGCAAAAGAGATGCGCGACTGGGCAATCGAGAAGGGTGCTACACACTTCACTCACTGGTTCCAGCCTCTTACGGGTATTACGGCGGAGAAGCACGACAGCTTTATTTCGCCTTCACCCGACGGCGGCGTCATCATGGAGTTCTCCGGAAAGGAACTGATCAAGGGCGAGCCTGATGCATCATCTTTCCCTTCAGG
>CAMNNN010000244.1 GCA_946545505.1 uncultured Clostridia bacterium | reverse complement strand
ATAGGTCAGGATACCGTTCACCTCCTGTTCGACATCGGTAATTTGCGTGTAGACTATCTTCATAGAATGCAGCGTGTATATTAATCAGAAATTGGACGTATGCAGGATATGATTGAACATAGTACAAACAGCCGTGAAGTAGGTGCTGCAACAAAGCGTAAGGAAAAGCTTCAGAAACAGCTTAAAGAGTGCCGTGATTACGATGAAAAGATTGGACATTTGGCACTCGCAAGAACAGAACTAGATCTTGATGATGGTGTTAAGTATAACTACAGGAAAGTACAGCTTGGAACTGATGGTAAACTTTATGAAGTTCTTGCTGATAGTAAAGCTATCATGATGGATGATAAGAAATTTAAGAATTTCCTGTCGCATGTTCTCACCAAATTTATGTCAAACGATGACGATAAAAAGTCTCCCGCCGGTAAATCGGAAGACGATTTGAGTGTTTATTCAGACGAAGAGTAATCAAGCCATCGGTGCGATGCCGCCGTCCTTATCGCCGTCTCTGGACAGATAAGTAAGTTCGGGCAGATCACATTCGCGGTCAAATCTTACGATGAATTCGGTTCCCGGATGAGGAACGCTGTCAAGCGGATTGCCATCCATATCAGTAATAGATACGACCTTCAAAGGAGCCTCGTAACCCACGGGCTTTAACACATTCAAAGAGTCGCCGTTATAAAGCTTGTTCTTCTGCACGGCCTTATAGGCGCCGTCAGAGGTCTTCCCCGTGATCTGCGCCACAACGAAAGCCGGCTTAACATAAGTGCGGTCAAGCGCGATCTTGGCGTCATCCATTGGGGAGCCGTAGAAGAAACCCGTGTCGTAATCCCTGTGTGTCAGCTTTTCGAGCAGGTCGGGCCACTCCGGGCTTACGTGCCAAGCGGAAGGATCCTTAAGGTAGAGATCCACGGCCTCGCGGTAGACCTTGGCGGTAACTGCGGCGTAGTAATCGCCCTTGATGCGGCCCTCGATCTTAAGCGAGTTTATGCCGGCATCTATGAGATCCGGAACGTGCTCGATCATGGAGAGATCCTTGGAGCTTAAGATGTAAGTTCCGCGCTCATCCTGTTCCACAGGGAAAAGCGAGTCGGGGCGCTTCTCCTCCACGAGTGAGTACCCCCACCTGCAGGGCTGTGCACACGCACCGCCGTTGGAACGGCGTCCCGTGAAGTAATTACTCAATATGCAGCGGCCCGAGTACGAGATGCACATCGCGCCGTGAACGAACGCTTCGAGTTCGAGCTCGGGTGAGATATTCGAGCGGATATTCTTAATGTCCTGTAAAGACAACTCGCGTGCCAGAACGATTCTTGTCGCGCCCTGTTTATGCCAGAAATTGCATGCATTCGAGTTAGTTACGGAAGCCTGCGTGGAGATGTGAATGTCAAGGTCAGGAGCGACATCCCGCACACGTGAGAAGATACCGGGATCGCTTACGAGTACAGCATCGGCATGAGCCTCGTGCGCCGTGAAATCGATTTCGTCGTTGATGACCTTCATGTCATCTTCAAGCCCCATGATATTCATGGTTACATAGCACTTAACACCGTGCTCATGAGCGTATGCGATACACTCCTTCATCTGTTCGTGATCGAAGTTGTCGGAGAATGTTCTTAAGCCGAACTTCTTGCCGGACATATAAACGGCATCGCAACCGTATGCTATCGCGGTCTTGAGTTTCTCGGGAGAACCCGCGGGGGACAGTACTTCTACCATCAGCCTTCCTCCGAAGTCTCAGCGGTCTCCTGTGTACCCTCGGCAAGAGCCGCCTGGTTCGCCTCCCAGTTGGCCTGGAAGATGGCGACATTGTTCTCATGCTCGGAAAGTGTCACTGCGAAAAGCGTACCGCCGTTACCGTCAGCACAGAAGTACAGGTAGTTCGAGTTAGGCTCCGGGTAAAGTGCTGCCTGAATGGCATCAGTACCGGGCATACAGATAGGTCCCGGGGGAAGTCCCTGGTACATATATGTGTTGTAAGGGCTGTCGAGAGCCAGGTCATCCGCAGAGAGGATGATGTCAGGATCAAGTCCGTTCATTCGTCTTATAAAGTTGATGGTCGCATCGGAGCCCAGGTAATGCATGCTCTCGTCAGCGGAGTTCATTCTGTTACGGAATACGGAGGAGATATACATCATGTCCGTCATGTTGGAAGACTCGGCCTGTATGATGGAAGCGAGTGTCATTATCTGGTCCATCGTCATGCCGAGTGCGGCAGCTCTCTCATAGTACTCGTCAAGAAGCTTCTTCTCGGTATTGTTAAGCATGGTGGAGATGATCGTTCTCGCACTCGCGTTAACGTCGAATTCGTATGTATCGGGGAACAGATATCCTGACAGGACGTGGTCACGGCCTTCCGTAAGTTCGATCTGTGATACGAAGGTGTAGTCCGTGAACAGGTTCGGGCTGTCCATGCACTCGTCCATCTCTTCGTCAGAGAATGTGAGACCTGCCTCATGAAGTCTGGTCTTCATCTCCTCGTATGTAATGCCCTCGGGGAAAGTAACGGTAACGCTGTATGACTTCTGTGTCAGAAGGAACATTATCTCGATTACGACGAGATAATGTTCCTTCTGACACAGAAGTCATACAGCGTTACCGTTACTTTCCC
>CAMNNN010000243.1 GCA_946545505.1 uncultured Clostridia bacterium | reverse complement strand
TAAGGACGGCAAGCAGATTCTGTCCACACCGGGTAACGGAAGCATGAAGGACGCTGTTTATGCGGTTTACGGCAAGGAATTCACTTCGTCTCTTGTTCCTGTCGAGTATGAGCTTGACGGAGTTAAGATAAAGGGCTTCACAGGTAAGCCTTCTTATGTGCGCGGCAACAGGGCCATGCAATATGTTTATGTAAATGACCGCCCTATTAAAAGCGCTTCTGTAACTGCTGCTGTCGATGAGGCTTATAAGGCTTCTGTCATGAAGCACAAGTATCCTGTATGTATTCTTTGTATCTACTGTCCCGCAGGCGGGGTTGATGTTAATGTGCACCCACAGAAGGCTGAGGTTAAGTTCTCTGACGATTCTGTGATTTTCAGACTTGTTCTGCACGGAATTCGAAATGCTGTCTTCGGGGAGGGAACGGCAGCCGTTAGGCCTGAGCTTTCTTCGGTTAATGCTCCTGTGGTTCCTTCTGAAGTTTCTCGTGCAGTTACGCCTGAAGCTTCTTCTAAGACAGAGTCTGCCGCGCCTTCGAAAAGCCTTCTTCGCACACGTGAGACATATACTCAGGATCAGGCAGGAGCGACAGATAATCTTCTTCGTATTCTTTCTGAATTTAAGCCCGATGTAAGTAAGATCGAGAATGAGGATAACAGTAATGATACCGATACCGTCTCATCCGAGGATGATCTTGCTCAGCCGTTGATAGTAACTGAACCGGCAGCTGACAGAAGCGATATAGAGGAACTTGCTTCTGCTGAGTTTGTAGGATTTCTGTTCTGTACATATATCATTCTTCAGTCTGAGAATTCGGTATTCCTGGTTGATCAGCATGCTGCACACGAGCGCGTACTTTATGAGAGATTCGGAAGCCGCAGTCAGAAGATGGAAGCTGATTCAAGATTTGTTCAGGACCTTCTTGTACCTGAGATCGTTGAACTATCGGCTGCTGATATATCTTTTGTAACTGATAATCTCGACAGATTCAGGGAGTTCGGATTCGATATCGATATCGTAGGTGATAAGCAGGTTGCTTTAAGGTCGGTTCCCATGGCATATAAGGCTGAGGACAGACTGAAGTCGATGTCCAAACCTAAGGTGTTCTTCAGCCAGATACTGGAGGACCTTAAGCGCGAGACTCCTGCCAAGAGCAATGTCTGGATCTCACTTATTCAGACTACGGCATGTAAGGCTGCAGTAAAGGCTCATGATGTAATAACAAAGGAAGAAGCACTTTCGCTGATAGAACAGCTGTCGGAGTGCACCGATCCTTATCACTGTGCTCACGGAAGGCCTACTTTCCAGAAGATCTGTGAGACAGATATTGAGAAGAAGTTCAAAAGGATCGTATGACGGATAAGAATATTGTAATTCCGATAATTACGGGCCCGACTGCAAGCGGTAAAAGCGCTTTGGCATTGCATCTGTGCAATATTTTAAATGGAGAGCTCGTTTCCTGTGATTCGATGCAGATATATAAAGGCCTCGATATAGGTACAGCGAAAGCAACGGGTGAAGAACAGGCACGAATTCCTCATCACATGATAGATATCATCGAGCCCGGTGAGAATTATAACGTATCGATGTTCACAGAGGGCTGCTATGAGGCTGTCGGGGATATCATCTCAAGAGGCAAGATACCCGTACTTTGCGGCGGTACAGGACAGTATATCTCTGCTTTGAAGGACGGATTGAATTTTGAAGAAGATCCGATGGCTGATGAGGTAACCGACAAACTCTATGAAGAGTATCGTGCTAACGGTATTGATGATATATACAGAAGATTGTCGGTATCCGATCCCGAAGCAGCTGCCAAGATCCATCCTAATAACACAAGAAGAGTAATAAGGGCACTCGCGGTTTATGAAGCGACGGGGAAGACCAAGACCCAGAGAAATATCGATTCCAGAAAAGAAGGCCCGAAATATAACTTCATGCTGTTCATGATCGATTATGAAGACGACCGTTCAGTTCTTTATGACCGCATCAACCGCCGTGTGGATATTATGATGGAAGAAGGACTTGAGAAGGAAGCCCGCTTTCTGTATTCGCTTCCTATTGACCGTAAATCAACATGCTGTCAGGCTATAGGTTATAAGGAATTCCTGCCCTTTATAGATAATGAACCCGGAAGCTCGCTCGAGCGAGTCAGTTATGAGATCAAGCTTAATACACGCCACTTTGCGAAAAGACAGCTTACATGGTTCCGTTACATCAATGAAATCCATAAGATTGACAGAAACCTGAGCTTAGAACAAATGGCTCAATGTGTTATCAATAATCTTAACAATGCATAAAAATGCACGATAGAGAACTACCGTGCATGAAATTACATTGATGTATCAGCATTAATTGAGATTTGGGCAAAATCTGCATCAAATTTGTTGAAAAATGGGTAATTGCCAATCCCGGCTGATATAGTCCTCTTATGAGCAAACAGGAGGACAAATGCTATGACTATCAGTAAATAGAATACCTGTGAAGGCCGACAACTTTACCCAATACCCGGCAACCTTCCGTGTTAAATGGAATAGGGGAGTAATCATCATTCTCGGGGAACAGATAAGGAACACCATTGATCTTTCCAAACCTCTTAACAGTAGCTTCATCATCTATC
>CAMNNN010000242.1 GCA_946545505.1 uncultured Clostridia bacterium | reverse complement strand
ATAGGCGGCGCGCGTGAGATCAAGCCCGCAGCGACTGAATCCTCTTCTTCCTATTCCAGTCCTGCAAGAGAACAGGCAAGAAAGAATATTGCGAGTGCCGTTAAGTCTTCGTTTACGAAGAAGCCCGGCAACGCGGACGGCCTTAAGTGGAATGAGCTTAAGGAGGGCATGGAGGTTGTACATGTAAGATTCGGTGACGGTGTGGTTCTTAAGGTTGAACCTGTTGCCGGAGATGCTCTTGTCACTGTCGATTTTGACGGAATGAAGAAGAATATGCTCGCCAATGCCGCGGGACTTAAGAGGAGGTCATAATATGGACAGTTCCCTGTTTGATATATTCGGTGATAAGCTTGGCAATGTTCCCGCCGAACCTCAGCTTGTAAATAACTACAAAGATGCCAAAGAGCTTGAGCTTATAAGAATAGAGCGGGAGAAGAATCTTTCTCCCTTTGCGATGCGAACGGAGAATTCGAGAGGCAGAAAGAATCCTGAAGAGCCTTGTGCGATCAGAAGTCCGTATGAGAGGGATCTCGGAAGGATAATCTTCTCGCAGTCGTTCAGAAGACTCCGTCATAAGACTCAGGTGTTCTTCAATCCCGTTAACGATCACATCTGCTCCAGGATCGAGCATGTAATCTATGTTAATTACATATCCACGATTATCGGCCGGGCTTTGAATCTGAATATCGATCTGATTCAGGCTATAGCATTGGGTCATGATATCGGTCATTCCCCTTACGGTCATACGGGCGAGCGCGTGCTTAACGAATGCATAAAGTCGGTAGATCCGTCTTTGTACTTTGAACATGAGGTTCACAGCCTTCGAGTTCTTGATGTTCTTGAAGAACATCATCCCGGAGTATATGGTCTTAATCTTACATTTGAGGTGCGTGACGGAATCGTCGCTCATTGCGGCGAGACTTATGATGAATGCCGTCTTACTCCTTACAGAGAGAAGACCGAGAAAGAAGTATCGGATAAACCCGAGAAGGACAGAACCAGACCCTGCACACTTGAAGGCTGCGTTGTCAGATTTGCTGATAAGATCGCATATGTCGGTCGCGATATAGAGGATGCAAGAAGGGCCGGTATCATCGGAGGTAACGAGATAGTAAGCTCCGAGGCTCTGAGCAGACTCGGAACGACTAATTCCGAGATCATAAATATCCTTGTAGGAGATATAGTTCATAACAGTCTTAACAAGGATGAGATATGCATGTCGAAGGAGAACTTCGCGGCTATGAATGAGTACCTTAATGCCAATCTCAATAAGATCTACAGGGCTCCGAAGATAGTGACATATGAGAATATGATAAAGCTTCAGATCCAGTCGATCTTTAATGCTTTTATGGAAAGTGTCGACGATATTGAGAAAGCTTCGGTATCTGAGAATGAGGCGATAAGAAGCTTTGCGAAGTTCTATATGAAGCATCCTCAGCCTCAGTGTCCGCCTGTAAGGAAGGTAGTGGATTATATCGCAGGTATGACGGATACATATGCCAATGCCTGCTTTGACGAATTGTATAGAGTATAAGGAGACGATCCATGGAGAATAAATATGCTTTTTATGCACTTCTCGACCGAATGCAGTATATAAACCGCTGGGCACTCATGAGGAACAGCCGTTACGAGAATATAAAGGAACACAGCTTTGATGTTGCGGTAGTGGCACAGGCTCTTGCCGTTATTCACAACAGACTTGTGGAGCAGGGAGAAGCAAAGATTAAGGTGGATCCCTTTGAGATTGAAGCTTACGGTCTTTATCACGATTGTACCGAGATCATTACGGGCGATATGCCTACGCCCATAAAATACCGCAATGAAACTTTGAAGTCCGCTTATAAGGAAGTTGAGCATGAAGCGGCCGAGAGCCTGGCGTCCCAGCTCCCGGATTATATGAGAGACTATTATCTGTCCCTGCTTTCTCCGGATTTTTCCGGAGAAGAGGGAGCTTTGAAGAAGAAACTCGTCAAGTCTGCCGATAAGATTGCAGCCTATATTAAGTGCATAAGAGAGAAACTTGCAGGTAATACGGAATTTGACTCCGCTATGGCGACAACAAAGGAAACTATTGATAAGATAGAACTTGAAGAGGTCAGGATCTTTATGAAAGAGTTCATACCTTCATTCGGTCTGACTCTCGATCAGCTTAATAATTGATCAGGAGAAGAAAGTGGCATCCTCTAACAAGAGAACAAAAGAGTATTTGATAGCGGCGGTTACAGTTTTGGCAGTGGCGGTGGTTGCTGCCATAATCGCAGGTGTTTCTCTTGGAGGAATGAGTGTCCCTTACGATAATCCCTCTTCTATTGAAGAAGATGTGGTAATAAGAGCGGCAGGTCTTACTGATAATCCTTCATCTGTAAGAAGAGCCCTGTACCGTGTAGGTGCCGGTTATTATACTGCGGGTGATTACGCGGTAAGATCACTGACGAGCTCTGATTATCTGATATCCGGCAAAGACGATGCGGCGTTTGCATCCGATCTTTCCACCGTAATAAACGGTGATGTCGATCAGGGGCAGGTCGATCAGATCGTTGAAATGCTCGGAACCTATTCACGTATGTTTGTAATCAATGAGGTTATGGCTGATGCGGATTCATCCTTAAAGGCATCGGGAAGGATATCTGACGATCCCGGAGAC
>CAMNNN010000241.1 GCA_946545505.1 uncultured Clostridia bacterium | reverse complement strand
GGAGTCCATGGTAGGTACACCTTATGTATGGGGTGCTTCGTCCAGTTCCGCAGTCGACTGTTCGGGTCTCGTATGTTACTGCTACGCGCAGATGGGCATATCGCTACCGCACTATTCACAGTCGCTGACGAGTGTCGGAGTCGCGGTTCCCCGTGATCAGGTAATGCCCGGTGACATCGTATGCTGGGGATCGGGAGGATACAGCGGACACGTAGGTATCTATGTCGGCAACGGTCAATGCGTCGACGCCAGAGGCCGTGCATACGGAACCGTTTACGGATCGATAGACCGTTCGGGTATCGTAGCGATCCGAAGGATCTACACATCATAAATCCGATAACAGAAACCATTATGATATGCGCTGTAAAAGGCGCATATTTCTTTGAAAGGACAATCAATATGAAGAAGATAACATCTGTATCTGTTCTGCTCGCATCTTTTTTGTTCCTGACCTCTTGCGATACGTTAAGGAGTACGAGCCGGGTCAACAGTGAGACAGAGTACACCGATGAAGCCGTGCAGACAGTGATAACCGAGGTTACCACGGTGCCTTCGCAGACCTCAACGGTCGAGAGCGCAGCTGTTCCTGTTATTACGCAGATCGAGACTTCTGCTGCTGCAGTTGAATCACTTGAGACACAGGAATCTTCTTTGGAATCTGATGTCGAATTAGGAGAGGCATTATCGCCGGAACAGACATCGGAGTTCTTCACGATGCATCAGGATGAATATCTTATGAGTTCCGGGGCAGGCGGATGGGCCGCTTACCTGACCGTTAATCCGGACGGGACGTTCGATTACAACTACCATGATTTTGACGCAGGTTATTACTACATCTGTCACGCAGAAGGATCATTCGGTTCGGTATCCGCGATCGACGATAAAACATATGCGCTTACGATCTCGCAGATGACATACGAATACGATGAGGGTGCCGAATGGAGTGAGACCGACACTGACGGCAGTGAGATCAACTATGTTGCTGCGGACTCCTACGGCATCCATCAGGGTGACACGCTGACGTTCTACGTGCAGGGAAGTGCTGTCGCGGATCTGCCGGAAGGATACGTGGTCTGGTATGCGATGCCGCGTGCTCTCCCTCTCGAAAACGTACCCGATCCGTTCCCTCTGTCGGGGTTCTATAATCCGGCAGATGACTGCTCGTTTATTGAAGACGACTACGAGTGATAACAAAGCGGCTTCTTCGCTCGGGTCCTCCGCGCTGCGCTTGTGCGGAGGTCGCTTCATAAGCGCTTTGTTATCAGAACAAGAGAAACTGGGGCAAAGTTGAGGTATTCGTGAAAATACTTTGACAGTCAAAGTAAATTTGATATACTGACCTTAACATCAACTTATCTTTACACTTCAGGAATAGGAGGTAAGAGTTATGTTAGGGTTGTTATCGATATTCTTTGTATATTCAGTAGCGATTACGATTGCCGTAATCGTCATCACCATCGAGAAGGATAAATACTACAGGAAGTTCCGCGCTCTTGAAGATGAGCTTAAAAGGATAAAGGCAACGCAGCCTGCGGCTCCTGTTGATTCAGCGGTTCAGACGACTGTTCAGACACCTGCGCCGGTTCCTGCTCAGAGTGTTCCTGTACAGGCTCCCGCACAGCAGAAGAAGTCCGGCCTTACTGCCGTCGGCGTATCTTTCTCTGTCGGCGTTCTTCTCATGGTCATCGCAGCTGCGGTATTCATCTCCGCCACATGGCAGACGATGCCTGCAGTGGTTAAGTGCATCGTGCTCCTGATCGTCGTATCAGGTGTGTACGGATTAAGCACACTGTGCCGCAAGAAGCTTAAACTCGAGAAGACTTCGTCGGTTCTTTATATGCTCGCAAGTCTCATCACACCTTTGGCGATATTTGTCGGATTCCTTGCATTCGGTGCAGAGGATTCGATGTTCACGCTCGTATGCTGTGCGGTCTCGCTTGGCGTGTCGGGTTTTGTCGGATATAAGACCTTCGGCTCGAAGCTGCAGGTCGCGATAAGTTACCTGGGCTTTGTATGGTCAGAGATATTCCTGTGCATGCAGGTCTTGGGCAACACCAAGGGTATGGCGTTCGGTATGTGCGCCGCGGCGTTTATCTCAGGACTTATCTGTTTCTTAAGACCCAAGCTTAAGTTTTTCGACGTGTTCGCTGAAGTTTCTGCTTATGTGGCGGTGATCGGTCTTGTTATGACAAACGCCTTCGGTAAGTACTCGCTGCCGCTGTTCATTGCTTCCCATGTTCTGTATTGGGTTACGCTTCTCATGCTCACGCGTAAGAGAAAGTGGATCGCATACGTGTCCGCGCTGGTTCCCGTGTTTACCGTCACTTTGCTGGGAGTAAATTACATAGAGGGAAGAACCGGATTCATGATACTGGTGCTCATCATGATCGCGTTCCTGCTTGCTTTCTACAGGATTATCAAGCACGAGAATCTTGTGAGCAATCTGATCATCAGTGTCGGCATGTCTCTTCTTGTCATAATAATGGATTCTGTTACCCGGCTTAACAACAGCGGTGACTATATCCGTGACTTCATGCATTACACGACTTATCTCGTCCCGATCCTGTCGTGCGGCGCGGTTTATATAATGACTAAGAATAAGTTCGAACGCGCACTTTATACTTACCTTATAGTCGCGTCAGCA
>CAMNNN010000240.1 GCA_946545505.1 uncultured Clostridia bacterium | reverse complement strand
GGAGTTCCTGTGAGGAATGACCAGTTATCCTTAAAGATCTGGAATCTAATTCTTATGATTCTGTAAGCTTCATCTTCAGTGTAATTGGGATCGATCTCAAACAATTGTCGAAGATACAGATAGAATACCTGAGGATCAGTCTTTACGTAGTTATCAGAATAAGTAACTATGATTCCTTCCGAATAGTCATCAAGATCAAACAGGTTATGATCTGTCTGCCAAAGTCTTATATCCTCCTCATCCTTAAGGAACTGGAAAGGATTAATAGCGAAGTATTCATCGAGTTCCGACTCACTGATGCAGTTATACTGATCGAACAGATAACTTAACTCGAGACACATGGCATTAAGCTCATCATTCTCCATATATGCATTGGAGATCATGATAGTATTAACTTCCTGAGAGGTCGCGAGTACGATACCGTTAGCATCGATAATATCTCCTCTCGGGGCAGTTACCGTGTATTGTCTTGATACACCTTCAGATGAAGCGGAGATTGTTCTCTGATAACCGGAAAACTGGAGCGCAGCAGTCATATAAAGAATGATGGCTCCGAATACACAGAATATAAGACCTAAAAGAAAATACCTGTTTCGTATAATCTCGAGTACTGATACGAGGAATGAGTCTTTTTTGTTGCTGTTTACATTGTCAGCCAAGTCTGATCTCCTTTCCCTTTCTCATCAGCAAGAGCGGGGTTAATTCCGCCCTTATAAGGTCCTGCAAATTTTAGCAACAGATATAACGGTATAGCGGCAATTAAGTTCATAAGCATCTGCGGAAGTACAGATCTTAAAAGAACTTGAGAGAATACCATATTATATGAAAGCCCCGGAACTATATT
Source organism: uncultured Clostridia bacterium (assembly GCA_946545505.1). Lineage (GTDB taxonomy): Bacteria > Bacillota > Clostridia > Saccharofermentanales > Saccharofermentanaceae > Saccharofermentans. The sequence continues at coordinate 1,801 of CAMNNN010000240.1, read as the reverse complement.
AGACCAGATGAATATAAGAAGATGACCTATTCCCTTATAAAGCATGGTTGCAGTAATCACTGAAAGGAAAGCTAATATGAAGTTCCTCTCTACCCTTACAGTGAAGAATGCAGAACCGTAAGCAGCTGCTGCAACCATAACAAACAGTCCGATTCCTAAAGCATTGGTAACTGTTCCGTCTAATCCAGTTACAGTCGGAGCCGAGAAATAATCTCTGATGATCCCCACCAGAGCACCTACGACAATGCCGTCATAGAATCCGAACATATAAGCACAAAGGACTACGAATACGAACATCATATCCGGTCTGATTCCATATAAACTGAGCCATCCTCGGAAAGTAACCTGGACAGTTGTTATCAGGAGAAGATATAAAGCGAAGATTATATATTTACGAATCTGCTGAGGTCGTCTCATAAGTTTCCGCCGCAACCTGTTCGAATGTATTCTCTTCCTCAAACGGAACCATGATGAAGATATCGTTGATATCAGCAATATCGGAATAAGGTCTTAATGTAGCCGTTATATTAAGCTCGTCAGAAGCATCTACAGATTCGATAACTCCGATAGGAATACCCTGAGGGAATAGTCCGCCGTCACCTGAAGTAACGATCTCATCACCGACTGAAGGGATAGTATCAGGATCTATGCCTGTAACAAGACACAAGCCCTGCTGTTTCAATGAAGCGTCTCCGGTAACTATGAATGTGGCTCCGTTTACGGCATTTACTTTGCCGCTTACCTGAAATCCCTCGTGAAGCAGCATCAGGATATCGGAATCATCTTCATTGACTTCGATTACACGGCCAACGAGATTCATTCTAACATCTACTACAGCAAGAGACTGTCCCTGCTCAAGATATATACCGTCCGAATTGCCTACGCCGGCTCTGATTACCGAGAACCATTCGTCAGAATCTCTCGATAATACGGAAGCTCCGAAGATATCATAATTACTGAATACTTCTCTTATATGGAACGCTTCCTGAAGCTCCTCATATCTGATGGCTGCCTCTTCATTCTGGTTAAGTTCATACTGAAGCTGGGCAATCTCAGCTCTTAACTGCTCATTCTCATTTCTGATTGCTATACCGTCAGTAAGCGCTACCCAGAATCCCGATATGGAATTACCTGTGTATTTAACAACCTTCTGAATCGGGGTAACAACTGCTCCGATCGGCTTAAGAACCGCATTAAGAGGACTGCCCGGTAATGACCCGAGCACTATAACAGCCAGGATTATCAGTAATGAAACTATTGTAAGAAACCGCTTGTTAGTCAGCAGCCTTCTCATTGCATCAGCTTACTTTTTTACCGCAGCAGTTCTTATATTTCTTGCCTGAACCGCAAGGACAGGGATCGTTTCTGCCTACCTTATTGGAGTGAGCTATATTAGCCTCTCTGTACTCACGTGCAATCTGGGCAGTCTGATTCTCATCGAGAACATTCTTCCAGGAATTGAGGTTAAACAACCACTTAGCCTTGGCGTCTCTCATGTTGTAGTAGAGCTTCTCGTAATCGATGTCGAGGTCAATATCAGTATCATCATCAACCTTCTCAACATCAATCTCATTCTTCAAAGAAGTCTGAATACCGTCGAGGAATCCAACGAAGATGTCCATTGTCTCCTTAGTAAAGCCGAGCTTAGCAGCAAGCTCAGAAGCCTTACCGGAAGTGAACTTTTTGTTGTCAGGATAAGCGGAGAGAATCTTATCATAAGCATCTCTCTCCATTACATAGTAAGCATTGATGTACTGTGTATAGGATGTCTGGTCCTTAACGTTCTCGGAATTATCGATCC
>CAMNNN010000239.1 GCA_946545505.1 uncultured Clostridia bacterium | reverse complement strand
CTTCATGGGTCGTCCTCCGCACATAGTTATTCATTCTAATTATACTATATACGCGTGATTATTCTTTAAGATAGTTGTTGCACTCTTTTACAAAATTATTAAACTCTCCGGCATTCTCATATATGACGTTTATCCTTACATTCGGAGTATAGCGCTCGTTATCGATGAGAGACTGGACATCCGCACCCGTGTGTCTGATGTCCTCCACAAGGGCATCGCGAAGCTTTGGAATGTACATAATATCGATAACGCGGGAGTTGATCCCGAGCATAAGCTCCTCCGATCCCTTCCTGATCCTGAAGGACGAGGTCTTCCTCAAGTCATCCGAACTGAAACCAAGGCTTATCTCATATATGCCGTCTTCGATCAGGAACTTGCCGTAATCATCGCTGTATGAGCCGATATCGCGGATCTTAAACTCCAGGGTAATCTCCCTGCTTTCTCCTGCCTTGAGCTCATATTTACCGAAAGCGCGCAGTTCTTTAACGGGCTTGCTTTGCATAGCTACGGGGTCACCTACATACAGCTGGACCACCTGAGCGCCGTCCCTGTCACCCGTATTCTTAAGCCTAAAGCTGACCTTCACGGTGTCGCCTAAGGCATACTCACTTTTGTCTGTGCTCATGTCTTCTATCTCGAAGCTTGTGTAGGACAGACCGAAGCCGAACGGGAACAGCGGCTCGAGCTTTCTTTTCTCGTATCCTCTGTAGCCGACATAGATACCCTCGCCGTAAACGCAGGTGAAGCCGTCGGGGTAGTCTAAGAATGCTGGAGTGTCCTCATACCGCTTCGGGAATGTGACCGTAAGCTTTCCGGAAGGATTTACTCTGCCGCTCATGATGTCGTAGAGCGCATGGGCACCCTCCATGCCCGGATAGTAGATCAGGAACACGGCATCGATATCGTCGATGAACTCCGTAAGTTCTACAGGGCCCGGAACATTGAGAACGAGACAGACCTTATATTGATCGTCATCTATGAGTCCTCTTATCACTCTTCTGTACTCATCGGGGAGCTTCAAGTCTCTGCGGTCTGTTCCCTCGGCAGAAGGCAGAGAAATCACTACAACAGCAACATCGCCGCCCTTATTCTGCCCGAATACTTCCTTGAGAGAAGGCGCGCGGTCAGTGATTACCTGAGCACTTCCTGAACCGTAAATGCGCAGCTCGTCGCTTCCGTACAGGCAGATCCTGTCCATATCATCCAAAGGGAACAGGTTATCCCTGTTCTTAAGCATGACGATGCCCTCGGCGCATGCGTCGTAACAGGCTTGGCGTCCTTTCTCAATATATTCGTCATAAGGAATCGGGAACGCCTCGTCATTCTTGTTGTATTTAAGCCCGAGTTCTATGAAACGCAGGCAGGCATCATCGAAGTCTTCCCTTGTAAGTCTTCCGTCTTCCAGCGCCGCGAGGATCTCATCCTCTTTCTTCCACGGTCCCGGCATCAGAAGGTCTATACCCGAGGCAACCGAATCGCCGGAATCGCCTACGCAGGCACCCCAGTCGGTCATGCACAGGCCCTCAAATCCCCAGCGTTCCTTAAGAACGTCCCTTAGAAGCCATGGGTTCTCGGTGCAGTGAGCACCGTTAATCTTGGGGTATGCCGCCATAACGGTCGCAGCACCCACTTTAACACATTTCTCGAATGCGGGAAGATACATCTCCTCGAGTGCCCTCTGCGAGATCCTCTGGTCAATACCGGAACGGTTGATCTCAAGGTTATTCGCAGCGAAGTGCTTAACATCCGCAGCTACGCCCTGTGACTCAACGCCCTTTACCATCTGCCTGCCGAGCATGCCTCCGACGAGCGGGTCCTCCGAATAACCTTCGAAGAATCTGCCGTTCCTGGGTTCTCTCAGAAGATTAACGTTAGGCGTTCCGAGAAGACAGGAGACCTTATACATCCTGGCCTCAAGTCCCAACGCCTCGCCGTTCTCATAAACGACCTGCGGGTTCCATGTGGATCCCAGAAGGATACCCGGAGGATAACATCCGGGATGAGGCTCGAAGCCTCCCGTATATTCAGTCAGCTTCTTAAAAAGCTCTTCCCTTAATGTCTTCTCTTCGGCTGTAAGATTATCGAGCTTATAGAAATTATGGATAACGTGGTCAAACTGCTCTCTGGTGTAATTATTCTCGATCGCATAGCCGATGAATATATCTCCGAACAGCTGCTCGAAGTTCATACCGGTACCGCCGTCGAGGAACTGCAAACGCCTGATTCCCTCTTCTGCAATCTCTCTTGTAGAGAAAAAACCGGCACCGCATAAAAGCGATGCCTTCTGTTGGTCATTAAGTTTATTAAGTATTTCAGTAGCTGTCATGATAGTCACCGCCGCAACATAATTGTTGCTTTAAGTATACCATCCGGAAGCTTATACCATTATGGCAAACTTGAGCGTGCACTGAACGGCAACCTGGCCGTCTACAGTTGCAACAGCTTCGCCTACGCCCATGGGACCTCTGACCTGTGTGATCTTGGTCTCGAATCTGATCGTATCGCCCGGAACTACCTGTCTTCTGAACTTGCACTTATCGATTCCTGCGAAGACTGCGATCTTACCCTTGAACTCTTCCTGGGAAAGGATGGCAACAGCACCTGTCTGTGCGAGAGCCTCTACCATGAGAACGCCCGGCATGATCGGATACT
>CAMNNN010000238.1 GCA_946545505.1 uncultured Clostridia bacterium | reverse complement strand
CCTCTCGAAAACAAGGGGAAAAGCGGAAGCGTCAGGGTCTGTTATACTGATTTCGAAGAATATGAGGTTACATACCTGATAACGGCATTCAAGAAGAAGGATCAGGAAAATCTTACTGACGAAGAGAAGAATGCCTTACGCAAGCTGGTTAAATCGCTTCGTGAGGCCGAGCGCAATAAATGGAGGTAAATACTATGACTACTCTTTTTGAAGACTTGCAGGAAGGACTGACTCAGGCTATCAGTCATGCAAAGGGTGAAGGTTCAGCTCGTGTAATTACCTACAAAATTGAACCGGTAGAAGAATATGATTCCGACCGCATAAGAGAGATAAGAATGGACGCCGACATGACCCAGCGAGTCTTTGCCGAATATCTCGGAGTCTCCGTAAAAACTGTCGAGGCTTGGGAGCGCGGCCGCACTCACCCTACAGGTCCCGCATATCGACTAATGAGTTTTCTGGTAAAAGATGTGGCAAAAGACCTGCCCTTTATAACTATCGAATACCACGAAGGTTAACTAATGAACCCTATTATCCCCGTCATCGATTTGAACGGGTGCATGAGGCAGCCGCCGTCCAATGTGAGCCCCATTCGCGAGGTCTCGGGGATGTTGTCGAATATCTGCTTTTGCAATGACAAAGGCACGTCGCCATAACCGGGTGCGAAGCGGAAGGTCTGGGACTTCAGGCCCAGGCGCTTCTGGTACTCGTTGGTGACCTCCTCTATATAGGCGTTCGCGGCCGCGTCGAAAAGCACCATCTTCGCGGGATCGCTGTCCTTCAGGCGGTCTATGCGCCTGTCCACCGCGGAGCCTAAGGTCGAGACCAAAAATGCAACCGAATCCGAGCCGCCCTTATCGAAGATGGTCTTAAGACTGTCGAAATTAAGGTCTATCGGGCAGTCACTGATCTTATAATACTTAACCGTAAAAACAGGACGAGCGACCGACTTTACCTCGTCGATCGCTTTACGTACCATAGTAATCTGCTCTTCAGAAGCTTCACCTCTGAAGTTCAAGTATGAAAGTGTCCTCTTCTCAAGTTCCGTCAAACCGGAATTCAAATCATCTTCTCCGTAAGCTTAACGCCTCCGATGACGTGGAAGTGAAGATGCATGACAGTCTGTCCTCCGTCTTCACCGCAGTTATTGATAACGCGGAATCCGTTACCGAGCCCGTCGATCTTAGCGACCTCAGCTACAGCCTTGGAAACTGCACCGAGATACTCGGCTCCGTCTTCAGCCTTTGAGATATCGATGATGTCATCGAAGTGCTTCTTGGGAAGAACGAGCACGTGTGTCGGGGCTACAGGATTGATATCCCTGATGCACAGCACCTTCTCGTCTTCGTAAACCTTTGTGGAAGGGATCTTACCCTCGATGATGTCACAGAAAATACACATGGAATTATCCTCCGATCTGAGCCTTAAGAGCCTCTTCTACTGTCTTGAGTGCATCATTGATCTTAGATGCATCCTTTCCGCCTGCCTGAGCCATGTCGGGACGGCCTCCGCCGCCTCCGCCGCAGATTTTCGCTGCCTCGCGGATGATATTACCGCAGTGTGCGCCCTTCTCGACAGCATCCTTAGTTGCCATAGCAGTAAACAAGACCTTGCCGTCAGCAGCACTTGCGAGGAATACTACACCTGAGCCGATCTTATCTCTGATCTTGTCAGCCGTATCACGAAGTGCGGGAGCATCCTCAGCGTCGCAGGCAGTAATTACAGCCTTAACTCCGCCGATCTCAACTGCCTTGGAAGCAGCCTCATCAGCGAAATTACCCGCTGCGGCTTTCTTCATGGAAGCGATTTCCTTCTGTGAAGCCTTGAGCTCGGCAAGAACAGAAGCACTCTTCTCGGCGATCTGGTCATGGTTGACCTTCAGTGCGGAAGCAGTCTCCTTGATAATAGCTCTGTCAGCCTTAGCCATCTCGTAGCACTTGGCACCCGTAACAGCCTCGATTCTTCTTGTACCGGAAGCGATACCTGTCTCGGATACGATCCTGAACTGGCCTGCCTGTGCTGTAGACTTGAGGTGTGTACCTCCGCAGAACTCGAGGTCAAATGCATTCTCGAAGTCGCCTACGGAAACGACCCTTACAGTCTCACCGTACTTCTCACCGAAGATGGCGATGGCTCCGAGCTTCTTAGCATCATCGATGCTCATCTCCTTTGTGATAACGGGGAGATCCTGAAGTATTACGTCATTTACGATGGACTCGACCTTCTCGATCTCTTCCTCAGTCATTGCCTGGAAGTGGTTGAAGTCGAATCTTAATCTGTCGGAACCTACGAATGAACCTGCCTGCTCGACGTGCGTTCCGAGAACTGATCTCAATGCAGCGAGAAGCATATGTGTAGCCGTATGGTTACGTGCAATTGAAAGTCTTGTCTTCTTGCATACCTTAACGGTAACGGCATTGCCCTTCTTGGCAGTACCCTCTGTTACGGATACAGTATGGAGATACTTACCGGATGAATCCTTCTCGACTGACTTGATGACAGCCTTGAAGCCGTCACCCTCGATGGCACCGTCGTCGTGGATCTGACCGCCCATCGTTGCATAAGCCGTAGTCTTATCGAGAATGATGATCACTTCATCGCCGCTGAACGCCTCATCCTCGGAGAACAGGTTGACCTCTTCGTCCTTCTTGATGATATGGAGGATCTT
>CAMNNN010000237.1 GCA_946545505.1 uncultured Clostridia bacterium | reverse complement strand
TGCTGCACTCCTGAATGCAGTGAGCTGCGAGGAATATAGGGTTGATATCAGCGATGTTGCCCGCATCGGCAAAGATATCGCAGTAATTGATTACATCACCGTTCTGGTTAGGAGCTGATGTATTAAGGAACGTTCCGGGAAGAATGCCCTGTACATGAGCTGACGGGATGCTGTTGTCTGCTGTGTACGTAAGATCAAGGAACTGGAACACAGCAGTCTCATTAAGAGAGTTTCTGGGATCCATATAGAATGAAACGATCTCAGCTGAAGCATTGACCCATGTGGATGCATCATAAACCGTGTAAGTATTGGTAGCGGCATTGTATGAGAAATCAGCCTTGGACTTCCATGAACCGTTGCTGCTGTTGCTTATCAGTGAACCGCCGGGTCTTGTCTCGATGCCTACAGCCGTATTCCAGTCCATACCCGTATAGACAGGAACGAACTGCCATGACGGATGCGCGTTATGCATATCACGAAGATACGGCTTATAGCTTTCCGGGAAGCTTGCTATGGCAGACTCGAAAGCGCTGTCAGTGGGGCCTGTTCCGGAAGGATCGAGCCTTACATAGTAAGCGGCAACATACCCTGATCTGACTTCACCGTTAGAAGTGTAGTTAATGCTGTACCATGTCGAGAGATCCGACGTATCTGTCGATGCGGCAAAAGTCGAACCGGTTACCTGAATTCTCTGGTTAAGACCTATGGAACCAAGATTTCTTGACTGATTCGTAGGATACTCACGGACATTTACTCCACTGTTGCAGTTAATGACGGTAGCATTGGCTGCTATATCGGCACTTACTGTCTTGGATGCGAAGTTTCCGAAGAATCCTAACGCAATTACAGTCGCCAGAAGCGTGGCGGCTATTCTACTTACAAAACTCTTTCTCATACTGAAACTCCCTTATTTCTGTATCTTCATTCCTGAGAGGAACGCATTGATGAATCCGTCGATCTTGCCGTCCATTACGGCGTCAACATCAACTTCCACATAACCGGTCCTCTCATCCTTAACCTGTGTGTAAGGACAGAAAACATAAGATCTTATCTGTGAACCCCAAGCAATATCCTTCTGTTCTCCCTTGAGGTCTTCAATCTTCTCCATCTGAGCTGCTTCTGCAAGCGCGAAGAGCTTTGACTTCAGCATGTTCATTGCAGTTTCCATGTTCTGAACCTGCGAACGCTCTGCCTGACAGGCTACAACGATACCGGTCGGATAGTGCGTAAGTCTTACCGCAGTATCCGTCTTATTGATATGCTGTCCGCCCTTACCTGTAGCTCTGTACTTATCTACACGCAGATCCTTGGGATCGATCTTGATATCGATATTCGTATCCATCTCAGGGATAACTTCACAGGAAGCAAATGAAGTATGTCTTCTTCCCGCAGAGTCAAAAGGTGAGATTCTTACAAGCCTGTGTACGCCCAATTCGGATCTTAAGAAACCGTATGCGTTCTCACCAATAACCTTGATGGAACAGGACTTAACACCTGCTTCTTCTCCCTCGAGATAATCGAGAAGCTGAATCTGATATCCCTTTGCTTCAGACCACCTTGTGTACATTCTGTAGAGCATTCCTGCCCAGTCCATGGCCTCTGTTCCGCCGGCACCTGCCTGCAGGGACAGGATCGCGTTATTCTTGTCGTAAGGACCGGTAAGCAAAGTCTCGATACGCATCTTCTCGAAGTCCTTCTTGTACTTCTCAAGTCCTTCCTGAAGTTCGGGAAGAGAATCCATATCTTCGTCTTCATTGGCAAGCTCACACAGAGCCAGAAGATCTTCCCTGTCACTTACAAGACGGTTATAGCTCTCGACTTTCTTCTGCATCGTACGAAGATCGGTCTGAAGCTTCTGAGCACGGTTTACATCATTCCAGAATCCCGGATCCTGAGACATTGCCTCCAGTTCGCTGATCTTGGTTACGACCGTGTCGATATGAAGAGAGTCCTTGAGTTCCTTCAAGGGAGTCTCATAAGACTCAAGTTCCAGTCTTATATTGTCAAATTCGAGCATTATTGATTACCCTTTCGTAATTCATCGGTAAATTCCGCTAGTCTTTCCATCGCGGTCTTTATATTCTCCATCGAAGCCGCATAGCTTATACGAACGTGATTCTCTCCGCACTGTCCGAACGCATTACCCGGTACTATTGCAACTTTCTTCTCCATAAGGAATCTTTCACAGAATTCTTCGGATGACAGTCCCAGACCTTCTATCGACGGGAAAGCATAGAACGCTCCCGACGGAGTAAAACACTCAAGTCCCGCGTCGTTAAGTCCTTTGATGATCACTCTTCTTCTATGGTTGTATTCGTCTCTCATGGCGATTACGTCATCGTCACAGTTATAAGCAGCCTCAACGACAGCAAACTGAGACATTGACGGAGCGCTCATAATGCAGTACTGATGAATCTTAGTCATCGGAGCGATGAGTTCCTGGGGACCCAGCACATATCCTATACGGAAACCCGTCATGGCATAGGACTTCGAGAAACCGTTGATCATTACAACACGGTCCTGAAGCTCGGGGAATCTTGTAAGTGAACTCGGCTCGTCGCTTACATAATTAAGCTCACAGTAAAGCTCATCCGATATGACTATGATGTCGGGGCGCTTCATGAGAACATCCCTGATCGGCTTAAGATCCTCCATTGTCATTACGGCAC
>CAMNNN010000236.1 GCA_946545505.1 uncultured Clostridia bacterium | reverse complement strand
TCTTGCACCTGTTACGGCGGTATTCCTGGTTTTCTTCCTGCTTGCTGCAGTTACGCAGATAACCGCCTTTGCCAAGGGGCTCACTCCGTTCCCGAAGTGGTGCGCGGTGTTCTCGGTTGTATCAGGCTTCGCGGTGATAATCGTAATGAAGCTTATCGGCAATTATCCTTTAACTAACGCGATTTCCACCGGATGGATCAGTCTCGGAAATCTGTGGACATTCACAGGTCTGCTTATAAACATAAAGGGTATAATAAAGTCATGAAATACTCCGGATTACCTGCTGCTATGTGGATGCTTTACAAGAAGCCTTTTCGAGAGGGGCTTGTGTCTAACCTCGGCTTCACGGCAGCTGAAGCAAAGACTATTGCGAAGGCAGCGGGTCCCGATTACAAGGCGATAATAAGTAAGCTCCCCGAGTTCGAGAAGGGAGACAGATTTGTCACAAACATAGTTAACTGCTCGCTCCTCGTGGCGTTCCTTAAAAACATGAGCAGGCGTCCTTCTGTAGAGGACCTGACCGTGTTCTATGAGAAAGCGATGACAAATCCTTTCACGAAGATGTTCTGCAGGAAGGCCGGGAGATCCAAGTTTACTCCCAAGGATATCGAAGGCCAGAAGGCGACAGCAGCGATGAAGGCCGGCGACCGTAATAAGTACTCATGGAACATGGACTACATCCCGTATGAGGACGGCAGCGGATATGAGGCAAGGTTCTATACCTGCGGTATCTGCACTCTTATGAGAGAATACGGCTTCTTCGATCTCGTGCCCGCGATGTGTCACCTGGATTATGTCATGAGTGACATGGGCGGCGCATCGACATTTGTAAGAGAATACACGCTCGCTTCAGGCGGGCCTTACTGTGACTGCGGTTATAAGAAGAAGGTGATCTGATAATGAACTGGCTCACTGTTTTTCAAGGCATAATGATACCTTTCATCGGCACCTCACTCGGGGCTGCGTGCGTATTCTTCCTGAAGAATGCGATTGGCGCTCAGACCGAGAAGGCTCTGCAGGGATTCGCGTCCGGCGTCATGGTGTCAGCGTCGTTCTTCAGCCTGCTTCTGCCTGCCTTAGAGCAGAGTGAGAGCATGGGACAATGGGCGTTTGCTCCCGCCGGTGCCGGCTTCATGATAGGTATGCTCTTCCTGCTCGTTCTCGATAAGCTTGTTCCTCATACACACATGGACAACATCGAGGAGGGTATGAAAAGCGGCCTGAAGAAGACGACAAAACTCATACTCGCCGTCACGCTACATAACATCCCGGAGGGTATGGCAGTAGGTGTCATCTACGCCGGCTGGATGTACGGTAACACCGGTATTACGCTTGCAGGTGCCATTGCACTTTCGGCGGGTATCGCGATACAGAATTTTCCTGAGGGTGCCATCGTGTCCATGCCGCTTCGTGCGGAAGGCATGAGCAAAGGAAAGACGTTCCTGTACGGCGTTCTGTCGGGTGCGGTAGAACCTGTAGGTGCTCTGGCGGTTATACTCGCGGCGGGTATTTTCGTGCCCATAATGCCTTACTTCCTGAGCTTTGCTGCAGGTGCGATGATCTACGTTGTAGTGGAGGAGCTTATCCCGGAGATGAGTGAAGGAGAGCACACCAACATCGGCACGATCTGCTTCGCAGTGGGTTTCACGATAATGATGGCACTCGATGTAGCACTCGGATAATTTAAAAGGACTGCCGAAGCAGTCCTTTTTACATTAACCGGAAGTTAATCTGATCTGTCCCGTCATTCTACATTCTTGAGGGCAACATCCATAGGGATTTTCTTGATTCTTATGAAGTCGATCACTGATACGAATGCATAACCGAGAAGCAGATAGACCACGGACAGCACCATTGACACAGGGGCCATATAGAAGGCGAAGTAGCCGTCCATCTGAAGCATGAATACCTTGAATATCCAGAACATCAGGAAGTAACCTGCAACGAAGCTTATCAAAGCCACGAAGGTAACCACGATGGCTGTCGGAATGATATACAGTGAGCCGATCTCAGAGTTTCTGAATCCTAAGATCTTAACCATCGAGATCGAGTGCTCGTTACGCTCGATGATGATCTTCGCGAGAAGATAGATCAGCGCTGCTGCGAGTACGATCAGGACATACTTGAAGACATTTATGATGCCGCCCATCGAGTGATTCAGCTGAGTTGTTACTTTCGTTATATCTTCGACGGTGATGACGACTGCGATATCCTCATCATCGATATCGGTGATCTCGTTACGGGAGAAGAAGCCCGAGAACTCATCCGCCTTGTTGCCGAAGACTGAATTGAAGTTGCCGTTGTTCATGAATACCGCGATGCCGCCGTCGTAATCGACGATGCCGTCAACGATGAACTCATAAGACTTGTTCTCGTACTCTTCGTTAAGTGTGATCACATCGCCGGCTTTAAGTCCGAACTTAGTCGCGAAAGCACTTGAGACATAGAGGTGATATTCATCCATATCTGCGGGGATGCTGACGTATGCGCTGTCATCAACTATACCGTATACAGTCACGCTCTCGTCTCCGCCGCTTCCCATACCGGATCTTACCGAATCGTTGAGGTTCTTGGGATACAAAAGTGTTGTTGATGAGAATTCTTCCGCGGTCTCCTCTGAAGTCGTTATGATATTGCCGTCAGAGTCCTTATAACCCATCAGCATATACTGGTAATCCGCGA
>CAMNNN010000235.1 GCA_946545505.1 uncultured Clostridia bacterium | reverse complement strand
AAGCTGCGTATATAAGCCCGGAAGATCTGTAGATGTACGTAAGATCATTCTGGACAATTCGAAGATCATGAGCGTGAGCCCGGTTGAACTTATGGGAATAAAGGACGGAATAAGGTCCGTATATAACTATCTCAAGGGATAAAGTGGTACAATATAGGTTCAGCGAGGTTTACTATGGAAGATAAGAAAATTGTTAAATCAGTATCCGAGAATCCGCAGCCCCAGACAGTAGCAAAGAACTGGGGAAGTTATACCGTACTTCACGAGGAGAAGGATAACCTCACAATCCTTGTTGTTCTTACCGAGGGCAGCAGGATGAAGTACCACAGCCACGAAGGAAGAAGAGAGCTGTGGATCGTAGCGAGCGGAGCCGGCCGTGTAATCATGAACGAGGAAGAGCGCTACATCAGGACAGGTGATGTTGTTCAGATCCCGAGACAGGTTCGTCATACAGTAATCGCAGGAAGTGAGCTTAAGCTGATCGAAGTTCAGATCGGTGATACCTCTGCTTCCGATAAGACGGTCTATAACCTCCAGCAGGATTACTACAGCGACGGCAGTACCGGATATTCAATAAGCTGAATTTAAGGAGAGAAGAATCTCATGATGGAGAAGGATGCCAAGATATACGTTGCCGGACATAGAGGCATGGTAGGAAGTGCCATTGTAAGGCAGCTCGAAGCTCAGGGTTACACCAACATTATCGTAAGAACCCACAAGGAGCTTGATCTTACAAGGCAGACTGAAGTAGAGGAGTTTTTCGCGCAGGAGAAGCCCGAGTATGTTTTCCTTGCTGCTGCCAAGGTAGGCGGCATCATGGGTAATGCTACAGCGAAGGCTGACTTCATGTACGACAACATGATCCTCGAGATGAATGTGATCAACGCAGCATGGAAGAACGGCTGTAAGAAGCTCGAGTTCTTAGGTTCAAGCTGCATTTACCCGAAGTTCGCACCGCAGCCTATGAAGGAGGACTGCCTCCTTACAAGCTCTCTCGAGTCTACTAACGAAGCATATGCTCTCGCGAAGATCTCGGGTCTTAAGTACTGCGAGTACCTGAATACTCAGTACGGAACAGACTATATCAGCGTAATGCCGACTAACCTTTACGGCCCTAACGATAACTATCACCCGGAGCATTCTCATGTTCTTCCTGCACTTATCAGAAGATTCCATGAGGCGAAGGAAGCCGGCGTGACTTCCGTTACATGCTGGGGTGACGGCAGCCCTCTGCGTGAGTTCATGTATGTAGATGACCTCGCAGATCTGTGCGTATTCCTGATGAATAACTACAGCGGCAATGAGACAGTCAATGCCGGTACAGGTAAGGAGCTTACTATCAAGGAGCTGACTGAGCTTGTAGCGAAGGTAGTAGGCTATGAGGGCGAGATCCTCTGGGATCCGAGCAAGCCTAACGGCACGCCTCGTAAGCTCCTCGATGTATCGAAGGCTGCTTCGCTCGGTTGGACTTATAAGACTGAGCTTGAGGACGGAATCAGACTTACATATAAGGACTTCCTTGAGAATCCTATGAGAGCTGAGCGATAAGGATAATAAGATGCCCTCTTCAAGAAAGAGAATACTTGTTACTGCGTCATGGTATCCGACGAAGGAGAATCCCTTCGCCGGTTCTTTCTTCAAAGAACAATGTGAGCTTCTCTCACGCGAATATGATGTAACCTTTATCAAACTGAACCCCGCGGTCACGCTAGGCGTTAAGTACCTGTGCAAGAGGATCACGGGCAAGGACATCGCGCTCGTGAATATCGGAGAGCGCGAGAACTTCCATGAATTCGAGTGCGTCGTGTCGCGCCCCCTGTGGTATGCGCTCATCAACAACGCGTACAGCAGATTCATGATCAAGCGTAAGGGTATCGCGGGCATCGGCTCAATCGACACGAAGTCAGACAGGAAGTTCTGGCGCAGGCACATAGACAGACTTGCTTCCAAGTTTTCGGAGAAATTCGACCTCGTTTACGGCATCTCGGCACAGGGTACCGCGCAGTATGCTAAGCTGCTGGCGGATCACTATGGAGTTCCTTACATACTGTCGGAGCATTCGCCTTTCCCGATTCCGGGCACATCGATGTGCGATACGTTCAAGGAAGCTATGGAGGGAGCATCTTCGTTCCTTGCCATCAGCAACGATAAGATAAGACAGATACTGATGCAGAATGTGCATCTTAAGTCCATCGAGTATATCGGCAATATCATCGATACGGACAAGTTCAGATACGAGCCGCAGGCGCACGATGTTACGTCATTCCTCATCGTGGCGGCGAATTCATTCTATAAGAATTACGACATGTTCATCAGCACGATGAACAGATTGACCAAGATAACGGATAAGCCCTTCAAGGTGATCATCGCAGGTTACGATGCCAACAGGGGCTATTCCCAGAATGTCGAAGAACTTGTTAAGAAGGTAGAGGCGAGCGATTTTTCTGACCGCGTGGAGATGATCCCCGCAGTCGGACGTGATGAGATCGCAGCTCTGTACAACAGAGCGGATGCCTTCGTTATGACATCCATTCAGGAAGGCCAGCCCGTAGCTCCTCTCGAGGCAGCTTCATGCGGACTTCCCATCTTCTCCACAAGATGCGGCGGCGTAGAGGATTATGTCGACGATGAAGTCGGCAGGGTAACGGGAATACTCGACAGTGAGGCTCTGTCCGATCATCTTA
>CAMNNN010000234.1 GCA_946545505.1 uncultured Clostridia bacterium | reverse complement strand
ATTCGACCTAATCGCTATGTGCGAGAATATCGGCAGGGTCCAGCTTAGGGTCCCCGGCGCGCAGAACATAAGCAACGCTCTAATAGCATCTGCCTGCGCATATCTTAACGGCGCCTCTGCCTCATCGATAATCAAAGCATTGAATGAGTTCGGAGGTGCTGACGGAAGATTCACCATCAAGGGTACTTACAAGGGCTGCGAGGTCGTTGTTGATTATGCTCATCATCCGACGGCTGCACGTGTTACTATCGACGCTGCCATGCATATGCCTCATAACCATCTTCTTGTTATATTCCAGCCTCTTACTTTCAACAGAGTGGATGCGCTTTTCGAAGAGTATGTGACGAGTCTTCTGCCTTGTGAGAAGATACTTTTCTCAGAGATTTTCACGGACCGCGAAGTGATTCACGAAGGCATGGTGTCGAGCAGGAACATCGCTGACGAGATCAACAGGCGCGGCGGTAACGCTGAGTTTTATGCAGATAAGAAAGAACTCGTAAGAAGAATGGACGAGCTCATCACCCCCGGTGACATGATTCTCATTTTAGGCCCGGAAGATATAAGAGAACTCGGCAACGAGTTGTGCCCCGGAGATAAGTGATGAGTATACCCGAGAATTTAAGACCCGTACGAGCTCCCCGTAAGCAGGCTCCTATTGCTCTCATCAGTATGGGCCTTATGGCGGCGGTGCTGCTGACGCTTATTATCCTCTGTCTGGTGCCGGGTGCGGGCAAGAGTACTAAGAATCCGGTTATCGCTTTCTACGGAGATGAAGGAAATGTACCTGCGCTCTCGCTAAGAAACACGCTTCATGCAGCGGGATTCGAGTATGAATTCCTTCACTACGGCGAGGCTCTTCCCGATGCTTCCGATGTGGTTGTCGCAGGTGTGGGTAAGGATGCCGTTTGTGTTATCAATGAGTTTAAGGATGACCCGCATGTTATAGGTTTCATACTTATCTGTCCCGGACTTAACGAAGACTTCATGGATGGGTTATCGAGCCTTAATCCCGCGTGTGACGTCGCGATATTCGCGGGCCGTAATGATGCGGACAGCGTGTCGCAGATGGATGCTCCGAGACTTATCTATGAGAGAATATCAGGTGACGATACATTGTTCAGTCCTTCCGTCAAAAGAGGAGGTCTTTTCGCATCCAAGGTCTACTTCAACAATGCGCAGAACCGTATGCTGTCGCTGTCGTGCTTCAAGGTAAATGATCCTTCAAAGCTACTGTTCTCGCCGCTGTTCCAGAACGAGCTCGCGGGATACTTAAGTGTAACTTATATCGATGAATCCACACGTGAGATCTCGTTCGGCAGGATCAATTCCTGGTTTGTTTTCAGCTGGCTCGCATTCATGCTCGCTGTGGTATCAGTGCTACTTTATATCTCCAATATGGGATTGTCGAATACGGGCAGCGACCCGAAGAAAGCACCTGTCTCTAAGTGGGTGTTCGGCGTCATCGGGGGCGTGTCTATCGCGGTGGCGATAGGTATCATCGCGACGACATTCTCTGACGTATTAAGCAAGTCGATGCCTGTGATCCTCGTGATGCTTCCGGTGCTGTTCATGCTCACGTTGTTCATCATAAACTTCAAGTGGATCTATGCCCGTGAAGGCAAGTTCATTCCTTCCGGCAAGACACTGATACCGGCAGTGTTCATGGCTGTCGTGACCGGTCTGTTCTTCATGCTGATCACGTCGCTCACAATGGATCTGCGCGTATATGCCATCCGTGACGTGGGACTGTCTTCGGGAATTCTTACTACGATGCTTGTAGTGGATACGGCACTTGCGACGGGACTCATATATGCCTCACGTAAATCATCTGCGGCAGGCGAGGGCGCGAAAAACTGTTTCGGCAACAGGATAATCTTTGCTCTCATGTTCCTGCCGTGCATAGCCGCTTTGCTCTTCGGGTTCATCCCGGGAAGTCACGGTGTATTCTATGCAGGTCTCGCAGGTCTCGCGGCAACAGGTCTGCCGTATCTTGCCGTAATGCCCATAGTGCGGCACACCGACAGATCTCTTATTCCCGGTGTGCTTCACGGAGTAGTGTTCGTTCTTGTTCTGGCAGCTGCCTTGTAACAGTGAGGAAGAAAGGGAAGGAAGGGAATCATGATAGATTTTTACAACGCGTTTATCTCGTATAAGCATGCACCGCTCGATACGAAAGTTGCCGAGGATGTTCAGCGCAGCCTTGAACACTTTCATATTCCGCATGAGCTTCGTAAGAAGACCGGCCGTAAAAAGATCGAGCGTATATTCCGCGATAAAGATGAGCTTCCTATAACAAGTGACTTAACGGATACTATCTCAAATGCTTTGGAGAAGGCCGAATATCTTATCGTTATCTGCTCTCCCAATACCAAGCAGTCCATATGGGTGGAACGCGAGATCAAGTTCTTCTTAAGAAACCATACGAAGAATGAGATCCTCACAGTGCTTGCAGACGGTGAACCTCAGGATGTAATTCCCGATGAACTTAAATACGACGAGCAGGAAGTTCAGGGAGTTAACGGAATGATGACCAAGGTCAAAGTCTCGAAGGAGCCTTTGTCGTGTGATTACAGAATGCCTTTGTCAAAGGCGAGAAAACTCGAACTCCCGAGACTCGCGGCTGCTCTTATCGGCTGCTCATATGACGAGCTTGTAAGAAGACAGAGAGCGTACAGGACAAAACAGCTCCTCACTGTAAGTG
>CAMNNN010000233.1 GCA_946545505.1 uncultured Clostridia bacterium | reverse complement strand
AGTTAGCGGGATAAACGCTTACCTGCTTCTTGGAAGAACCAACGCGCTCGTACTTTACGAGACCGTCGATCTTAGCGAAAAGCGTATCGTCAGATCCGATTCCTACGTTGTTACCGGGATGGATCTTTGTTCCGCGCTGCCTTACGATGATGTTGCCTGCAACTACGCTCTGACCGTCGCCCTTCTTAGCTCCGAGTCTCTTGGACTGGGACTCACGACCATTCTTGGTGGAACCCATTCCTTTCTTATGAGCGAAGAGCTGTAAATTCATGTTAAGCATTTCTTACACCTCCGAGTGTCTCAAATTTCTTCTGTGATACTGATGTATCTGTTACCGTCCGTATTTACCGACTGTGCCAGTGAAATGAATCCGAGAACTACCGCCTCCATTATCACCTGAGCCCTGTCAGCTGCGCCTTCGTCTCTCACTCTTCCTTCAGGAATTATGATCTCGGCGCTTACGTTGCCGTCTCCCAAATCCTCTTCGATCCTGGTACTGTACTCTGTATCAATACCGCAGATCCTCTCAAGTGCATTCGCCAATGTATAAACAAGTGTCGATGCTCCTGCGCAGACTATATCGGATCCTGCCTCTGCGTATCCTGAGTGTCCGCTTACGAACAACCCGGTTACCTTACGTGACTGATCCCTGACGACCTTGACGGTGATCATTACGTTCCGCCCTATTAAGCGATGCCCGTAATACGTACTCTTGTATAAGGCTGTCTGTGGCCATTCTTTCTTCTGTAGCCCTTCTTAGCCTTGTACTTAAGAACAACGATCTTCTTATTCTTACCCTGCTTTACGACTTCGCCTGTAACCTTAGCTGCTACATCAGAGCCAGCCTTGATACCGTTGTCATCGCCGACTGCCAATACTTCATCAAATGTGATTGTATCGCCAGCCTCGCCCTCGAGCTTCTCAACGAAGATCTCGTCACCGACAGCAACCTTATACTGCTTGCCGCCTGTCTTAATTACTGCGTACATACTGTGTCCTCCTGTTCTTCCAGTCTCGCTGCTTCACCCGAGGCATTGCTCCAAATCCCCGTAAACACTGGGAAAATGCGCAAATTTAAAAGCCCGTCGCATGCGGCCACCCGCGTATACTATCATCATTGTGAGGGCATGTCAACTTTTTATTTATATATATAAGGTGTTATAATTTTTTGAGATTATACACGCAGGGGTTCAAATATAAATGCGTCTTTCAGACATTCTAAAATATAACGATATAGTTATCCAGTGCCACGATAACCCGGATGCCGATGCTCTGGCCTCGGGATTCGCACTTTATACATACTTGAAGGACAACGGCAAATCCCCCGAATTCATTTACAGGGGCAATAATCCCATCAAGAAGAGCAACCTCGTTATAATGGTCACGGATCTCGATATTCCCGTAACTTATGCGCCTGACTACTCGAGACGTCCCGATCTTCTCATCACTGTCGACTGTCAGATCGGCCAGCGTAATGTAACTTTCACAGACTCGAAGCTTGTAGGCATTATCGATCACCATCAGGTAACGGTAGATCTTCCCCGCCTTTCAGAAGTCAGAAGCAACATAGGTTCATGTTCCACAATCATGTGGGATCTGTTAAGAGAAGAGAATTACGATGTCAACGAGAACAAGAATCTCGCGACGGCACTTTATTACGGACTTTACTGCGATACCAACAAACTGTCGGAGATGTCGCACCCTCTCGACCGCGATATGGCAGACAGCCTTGTTTATAACAAGAGCCTCATCACCAAGATGAGCAACTCGAACATCTCACTCGAAGAACTCAAGATCACGGGCAAGGCAATCCTCGACTATGAATACCATCCGGATAACAGATATCTCGTCATAGCGACACAGCCGTGTGACCCTAATATTCTCGGCGTCATATCAGACTTCGCGATGGAGACTTCGGAAGTCGACGTATGCTTCGCCTATTTCATCAGTCCTGTCGAGATCAAGTTCTCGGTAAGATCATGTTCCAAGGAAGTACATGCTAATGAACTCGCAGCATTTATCGCCGACGGTATCGGAGGAGGCGGCGGACACCTTCTTAAAGCAGGAGGAACCATCAGGCCTGAGATGATCGAGGGTTCTGCATCCGACTTTATCGAACAGAGACTCGAGGACTACTATAAGCAGTACGAGGTCATATATTCGAAGGATACTATTCTCGATACATCCGGTATGGATGTGTACACCAAGAAGGAACAGAAGCTCGGCGTTATCAAACTGACCGAGGTTTTCCCTTCGGGCTCACAGGTCGAGATAAGAACACTCGAAGGCGATATCGATGTTACAATCACGGACGACATGTATCTTATGATTGGGATCGAGGGCGAGATTTACCCTATATCCGAGGAGAAGCTCAATGCGTCTTACCAGCGGACGGGATTTAACTTCCAGGGGCATTTCGAGTACGAGCCTTCCATAAGGAACATCCAGACAGAACAGATAAAACGTGTCATGCCTTATGCCAAGACCGTAATCAGTCCTCCGGGAACCTCACGCATCTATGCTAAGGTTCTGGAACACAATATCAAGCTTTTCACTGCGTGGGATGACGACAAGTATTATTCGGGCGGCCCCGGTGATTATATTGCCGTAAGAGAAGACGACCCCCATGACATATACGTCATAAGCGGCCGTCTCTTCGATGATCTTTACAAGCCGGCAGCGAAGGGCCTTTTTCTCTACTTCCG
>CAMNNN010000232.1 GCA_946545505.1 uncultured Clostridia bacterium | reverse complement strand
ACAGGAACCTCTTCTTCAGGCTCATTCTCCACGGGAAGATCTGATATGTCAGTCATGTCGCCGAAAGCGATCTCTTCTATCTCCTCTTCGGACTCACCGGCAACCGATGTCTCAGATATCGGCACAGGAGCAACGGGAATCTGAACAGGCAGAGGCGTAACAGCCGGAGCTGCCGGTACCGAAGGAGTATCTCCGAAGTAGAAATCTCCTACCGGAGGCTTCTCGACATTGTATGTCTCCTCATCGTAACCAGCATGGTAATCGGCATCCTCGCCGAAATCCACATTCAAAGCCATCTCGGGAACGGGCTTCTCTTCCTCTTCGGCGTAAGCACTGTCTTCACGGTCTCTTACAACGATACCGTCTTCGATCTCGATAACTCTCTTCTTCATCCTGTCGACCATGTTGGCGTCGTGCGTACATACGATGACCGTCGTTCCGGATCTGTTGATATCAAGAAGAAGAGCCATGATATTCTCACTCATCTCCGGGTCAAGGTTACCCGTAGGCTCGTCCGCGATAATGATCTTGGGGTTGTTAAGCATAGCACGTGCTATGGCTATTCTCTGCTGCTCACCGCCGGAGAGCTGCTGGGGATAGGCATCAGCCTTATCCTTAAGTCCGACGATATTAAGAACGAGCTGAACCTTCTGGTGCAGACTCTTTCTGGAAAGTCCCATCATCTCGCCTGCGAACGATATGTTCTCTGCAACCGTCTTGGTCTCGATAAGTCTGAAGTCCTGGAAGATCATTCCGATCTGTCTTCTCAGGACAGGGACCAGCGCTCTGCTCATGTCGGAGATGGGGAAACCGTCTATTGTGATAGTTCCTTCGGTCGGTCTTTCCTCGCAGTTCATGCACTTGAGGATCGTGGACTTACCCGAACCGGATTTACCAATGATGAATACAAACTCTCCGTCGTCTATCAGGAACGATACTCCCTTTAATGCCTCTTTGGCATTGTTGCCGGAGTTCTTGTATGTCTTTCTAACGTTGCTGAATTTTATCATCTGATCATGTTATCCTTAGACGTCTCAAGATACTGAAGATACGTCCTTACCATGGATGCGATCTTGAACAGAACGGCATCATCGAACGACCTTAAGTCTAGGCCCGTATTCTTCTTAACCTTATCGAGTCTGTATACTAATGTATTTCTGTGAACGAAGAGTTCACGGCTCGTCTCACTTCCGTTCAGGTTGTTCTCGAAGAAGCAGTCGATCGTGGCAAGCGTATCCTCATCGAGTGATTTGTATGCCTCATTCGGGAATACTTCTTCTATAAACATACGGCAAAGTGTGGAAGGAAGCTGGTAGATCAGTCTTCCGATGCCGAGCTGGTTGTACTTGGAAATGTAGCAGTTCTTCTCGAAGATCTTACCTACACGAAGAGCAAGCATTGAATCTCTGTAGCTCTTGGCGATCTGCTGGAACACGGGCACGATGGAACCTACGCCGATGTATGCCGTGATACCCTCGTTGTTAAGTGTATCGAGGATAGCCTGGCTGGTCTCGTCAACGAAAGTGTTGCCGTCAGCATCAGGTTCTTCCTCTCCATCGACATTAAGGACCATAATTGAAGTGGTCTCATCCATCGCGAGGACCGTGGCATTCGAATTCTCGCCGTAAATGCTCTGAAGCATATCGAGTGTAGCTGCACCGTCCTCCTCACTCGTCCTTACTACGATTACGAGTCTGGGCTCATTGCAGTTGATCTTAAAGTCTCTTGCCTTGATTGGGATCTCACCGGCAAGCTCGTTCTCGAGCAGAACGCTCTTTATGAACAGTTCCTTCTCGGCATCGGTACCGTGCTCTTTGACAACGGTCTTGATCCACTCTCCGAGGAGGGAGAGATTTACTCTGGAATTAGCATCTGTGCCGTAAAGATATGCTATGTAACGGACCTGATCGTTAACGATGATCTTCATGTAAGACTTGTCGGATGTCGAGGAGAACTGATCCTCACCGAGCATTACCGCACGGGAAGCCGAGTCTGACTGACCTTCCATGTCAGGATTTGTAGAAGCGATTATGGAACCGTTGGTATCCATAACACCTGCTTCGGTCTTAAGTATCGATGATGCAAGTTTTATACATTTCTTGATCTCTTCCATGTTAGTCTCCTTTGTCGGATCTCGGGCACATTAATACTAATAAATAATAACTTTTTAGGCGTTTTTAAACAAGTCATACGGGAATTTGACACAAAAACGAAAAAAAGCAAATTAAAGAGCCGGTCGGAAACCCGAACCGGCTCTATATAACTCTGGAGAGTCAATTATCAGGAAATGATGCTCTGCTCTGTATCCTTGTCGAAGAGGTGGATACGGTTAGTATCGATAGCGAGGTCAACAACCTGACCAACTGTTGACTGAGATGTTGTAGGGTCAACTCTACATGTGAGAGGGAGAGCTCCGTTAACCGTAACATAGAGGTATGTCTCGGCACCGAGCATCTCAACGACGTCTACGTCAGCTGCGAAAGCTGTCTCAGGGTGCTCTGTAACGTATGTAGCTTCATCTGTGATAGCCTCAGGACGTACACCGAAGATAACTTCCTGACCATCGCGCTCCATAACTTCCTCAACTGCATAACGCTCAGGGAGCTTAACTGTTACGTTCTCGAATGTTACATAAACATCAGAACCGTCAACGTTGATTGTAGCATTGATGAAGTTCATAGGAGGCATTCCGATAAATCCTGCAACGA
>CAMNNN010000231.1 GCA_946545505.1 uncultured Clostridia bacterium | reverse complement strand
CAATGATGTTTTTCATAGCCGATGGCCTCCTTTATGCCTCTCATCATAAAGGTTCAACCCTTAAGTGCCTTTAAGGAACTCTTAAATCTTTCTTAAATCGTTAATTAGTCCGTTAACTCATCACTTTGCTCATCACTTTTACAGATTGTGATGAGTTATGTGATGAGAAAACCCCGAATGCATCACTTTGCTCATCATTTTTACGAATTTTGATGAGCTTTGTGATGACAAATCACCCGTTTGGACGTTGGAGATAATTGCCGACATAAAAAAACGGCTCCCCATAGGGAAGCCCTCGGCTAAGGAAGGTATATATGTGAAAATCTAATCAGACAGATTCCTGGATGCGAACCCTGAACAGGAGCAGGAGCGGCCTCGGGAACCTCAACGATCTGCTGCTTACCCGTCCACGGTCCTGATACAGACCGACACTTTAAGACCGGGGGCAGCATTCTCTATCATAAGCTTGCCGTCCATGGCATTCATAAAATAATCTGTCAGATAAAGGCCCAGACCGGCTCCGTCTTTACCGGCGCTGTTAGAGCCTCTCTTGTACTTCTCACGAAGAAGCGGAAGTTCATTCTCTGCGACACCGGGACCTCTGTCTCTTATGCTGACGGTGAGGTATCCGTCTTCTTTGACGCACTCCACATCGATATCTGTGTCGGCATACTTATATGAATTCATAAACAGGTTGTCGAACACCTGCTGTATGCGAAGCTTATCCACGTAGATCTGCGCCCCGGGCACATCAAACGCCCCGGCTTTATTAAGGTAATCACTGTTTCTGATGATCTCGCCGAGGATATCGGAATTGTACTCCAGAGGCGTAACTGATATCTCGGTAATATCATTAATGCTGGAATTAAAAAGGTTCGCCACGAGCGCCGTTACCTGATCCGACTTCTCGTTAATCAGGTTAAAGTAGTGCCTCGTCTTCTCATCACGGCTTATCTCGTAACCTATCTCGGAAGAAGACTTTATGGAAGCCACCGGAGTCTTGATGTCGTGCGAGAGCTTCGCGACCATTTCCTTCTTGGCATCGTTCGCCTCCTTCTCGGCACGGCGCGCCTTCTTAAGCTCCGTTCTCATCATGTCGAAAGCCTCCGTGAAGCTTCCGAAAACATGCGCCTTATCCATCTTAAGAGGCATGTCGAGGTTACCGCCTGCGACCCTTACGGCGAAGTCGTTAAGCTCGCGGAACGGATCAGTAACAGTTCTTTTCAGGTAGAGGAAGAAGCCGGCAATGACAACGATCTGCAGGAAGGAGACAGCGGCGATTCCGCCTATAAGTAAAGTCTTGTATCTTACAATGAGTTCGGAAGTCGTGTTGTGCACTATCATCTTGCCTACAACTTCTCCGTCAACCTCAACGTCGACTATGGAATCTGAATTGCTTACGGCTTCCGCCACGGACTCAGACAAGCCTTCAGAAGTCTTGAACAAGACATTTCCGTTATTGTCTATGAGAGTGTAATCGATGTCTCTTAAATAGCTGTCCTCATCGCCGTAATTATTCTCGATCTGCTTCAGGCAGGAATTAACCGCTACGACATCCTGCTTAACGTCTTCGGTCTTGTTGTAAAGAATGATACAAAGACCGGCTTCGACTATGAACGAGAGTATCAGGAGGGCCGCGAAGAATCCCTTTCTCATCCGGCGTTCCCCGATACGAACTTATACCCTTCCTTCCACACCGTAACTATGTACACGGGATTGGTAGGATCCGGCTCAACCGCTTCACGGAGTTTTCTTATATGCACATTAAGGGTTCCGTCAGAAGTAAACTTGTCTTTCCACACATTATCGAACAGTTCGGCCTTCGTAATGAGCCTGTCAGCGTTATCCGTAAGATACGACAGCAGCGTGAATTCCATGGAAGTAAGCTTCTTCGCTTCCCCGTTAACTGTCAGTATCTTGTTTACCTTATCGACTTTGATCCGGCCGTCGTCATAGATGTCAGGCTTTGTCTCCGAAGTTCTGTTCAGACGCTTCAGAACGGCCTTAACCTTAGCCAGAACAACGCCTAACGAATACGGCTTCTCGATGTAGTCATCCCCGCCGATATTAAGAGCAATGATCTTATCGTCATCGGTATTGCGCGCGGAAATAAATAGAATCGGCACATCGAGAGTCTGCCTTATGTGCTTGCACAGCTCGAATCCCGAGCCGTCAGACAAATTGATATCGAGAAGAATAATCGAAGGCGTATTGCTCTCGAGGAACTTAAGCGCATCAGCCTTGGAATAAACAACATATGACGGAACTTCAAACATATTGAAGTATTCGCAGGTGTTATCTGCAAGTTCCTTCTCGTCATCGATTATCAGGCAGTCGTATCTCATAACCTAATTCTAACATTACTTAAGAATACCCGACGAGATGAGAAGAAGAATGATAAGGAATGCGGGAGCTATGAATTTTACCATGACGATATAAAGCCCCTTCCTTCCGAACTTCTCTCCGTTCTTCGTCGCTTCGTCGATAACAGTCTTGGGTTTCAGTATCCATCCGATGAGGATACATGTCGCTATGCTCACGATAGGCATCAGGATGTTATTGCTGACGTAATCGAGGATGTCAAGTATCTGTGCCGTGGCACCGTTAGGAAGTTTGTATTCGAAGTAGAAGAAGTTGTAGCCGAAGCACACGATAATTCCCACCACAAGCGATATCACAGTCTCTATGATCGTGGCCTTCTTTCGCGACATGCCGAAAGCATCCATAAAGCTCGACACAACACCCTCGAGTA
>CAMNNN010000230.1 GCA_946545505.1 uncultured Clostridia bacterium | reverse complement strand
CAAGAGGTTCCTATTCGCTTCTTAACGATCTTGCTTCCAGATCTGCTTATATCCCTATGCTCAATGGTACGCCTATGAGAGCCAGAGATATTATCAGAAACTCAGGCAGAAGATATGCATTCATCTGCATGGGTACCAATGATATAGCAGGCGGCGTGGTTCAGAGATATTATAGCTATCTCGATGATATCCGCAGCGTTAATCCCAATACGATAATCTTCATTGAAGCATGCACGCCGAGTATGGATAATCATCCTTCCAACAGTGATATCAATGCCTTGAATGTTGCTTTGAGGCAGTACTGTGAAACACATACGGGTTTCTATTACATTGATACCAACACGCCTTTGCTTGATTCAAGCGGAAGGCTCGCGAGCCAGTATTGCAGTGACGGCAACGTTCATATTTCATATTCAGGATATTCCAGATGGATAAATACTCTTACCGAGTATGCACGTCAGTATATCTACGAACAGCGTATCACGGGTAGCTATTCTGCTTAATGGTATTCAGCTCACTGACATTCCTGTGCATATTCCTTCCGGCAATCCTGATACTCGACAGGATCTTCAGGAATATACGCATTAAGAATGCTCTTCTGCTTATAGCGAGTCTGCTTTTCTATGCTTACGGCGAGCCGGTTTATGTGTTGCTGATGACAGCCTCGGCTATGCTTAACTATGTGTCGGCTCTGCTGATTTCGAAGTTTAAAGACAACGCAGGACTTAAGAAAGCTTTTCTTGCAGGAGGCGTCATCGTAAACCTCGGAGCACTCGTGTTCTTCAAGTACACGGTGTTTCTCGTAACCATCGTAAATACTTCATTCGGTACGACGCTGCCTGTGCCTGAGATCACGCTCCCCCTGGGAATCTCGTTCTTTACATTCCAGACTATGTCCTACGTCATCGACGTTTACAGGGGAGAGTGCAATGTGCAGAAGAACTTCGGAAGACTTCTTCTGTATATCTCGTTTTTCCCGCAGCTTATCGCGGGCCCTATCGTTAAGTACCGCGATATCGAGACTCAGATTCTCTCGCGTTCGGTAACAGGCGAGAACACAGCGCTCGGCATAAGACGCTTTGCCATGGGACTTGCGAAAAAGGTCTTCATCGCGAACAACGTTGCCGTTATCGCCGACAGTGTCTTCGCCGATCTCAGCATAATAGATGCGAAGACCGCCTGGCTCGGTGCGGCTGCCTATATGCTTCAGATATTCTTCGATTTCTCCGGATACAGTGATATGGCTATCGGATTAGGAAGGATGTTCGGCTTCGAGTTCAAGGAGAACTTCGATCATCCGTATATAGCTTCAAGTATTAAGGACTTCTGGAGAAGATGGCATATATCGCTGTCTTCGTGGTTCAAGGAATATCTGTATATTCCGCTCGGCGGCAATCGTAATGGCAAGATAAGAACTATCATCAATAAGTTCATAGTATTTGCCTGTACGGGTATATGGCACGGCGCTAACTGGACATTCCTTCTGTGGGGCCTTTATCACGGAGCTTTCCTTATGATTGAAGAGATAATTCCGAAGAAAGAGAATAAAGCGAATCCCGTTCTTAAAGTGTTATCCCATATCTATTTGATATTAGTCGTCATGATCGGCTTCGTATTGTTCAGATGTGACTCCATAAGTGATTTCGGGATAATGATCAGCAGGATGACAGGTTCAGGCAATGCCGATTCCACAATGCTTTTCATGAAGCTTATCAATCCTCTTAATATCACAGCCCTTACGGCGGGGGTCATATTCTCGATGCCTGTCGGTGGAAAGATGAAGGATAACAGAGTAGTAAAAACCCTGTCTTTCGCTGCGGCCTTATTTGCAGTAGCTTTTGCCATGTTATGTCTGTCGTCGGGTTCTTATAATCCGTTCATCTATTTCAGGTTCTAAGCTTATGAGAAAACATCTGCCGACAATCTATCTCATAATCTTCCTAGTGATACTTCTCATACCGTCACTCGGTATGTTTATCTTCGGTGCGTCCGAGTCAGAGAACGGGGAAGAGCTTACGATGCCAGTGATCTACAGCGAGGAAGATGGCTTCAACAAAGATTATCTGCAGCAGCTGGGGGCATTATTCGAGAGCAGATTCGCTTTAAGACAGCAGATGGTAACTGCATATTCCCAGATAACCGGAAAGATCTTTGACACTTCATCACAAAGCGGTGTCATTACCGGCACGGGTGATTGGCTGTTCTACAGCGATTCTCTTCCGGATTACCAGAGGACCAATATACTGACTGACCGTCAGCTTCACAATGCCGTAAGGAACCTCGAACTTGTTAACGAATACTGCAGCGATAACGGTATCGAGTTCTTATTCGTGATAGCTCCCAATAAGAACACTTTATACCCCGAATATATGCCTTATTATCTTATCCCCGGAGAAGGTCCGTCCAACAGGGAACTGCTGGATGATCTTCTTCTTGATACACAGTTGAACTTTACCGACTTCGGAAGATATGACACTTTCCTGGATCCGGATGCCGTTTACTATTTCCATCGCGATTCCCACTGGAATAATGTCGGAGCTGCGATAGCGTCAAACAGCATATTGAGCAGTCTCGGAGTACCTCATCACGACTATTCTTCTGATGGAACTTACATCGGTGAACCCCACCGCGGAGATCTCGAGCAGATGATCTATCCTACTGATTCCGCTTCTGAGTATGAGACCGTGTTCGATGTGATGCCGTCTTTTACTTATGATGCGCCTGTGGAAAGCAACTTTGATTTCAGAATAGGAACTTC
>CAMNNN010000229.1 GCA_946545505.1 uncultured Clostridia bacterium | reverse complement strand
TCTTCCGTTTACTACAGTCTTATAGTCTCTTCTCTTGTAGAAAGTTCCGAGAGGCACACCGAGGATGGAAGCGTAGTACATTGCTCTTCCGATACCGCCTTCATCAGGGGATACTACCATGAACTTGCCCTTAGTAAATGACAAGTCGGGGATCTGACGGTACATCTCCTTGATCATCTGGTAGTTTGAAGGAAGTGACTCGAATCCGGAGAGGGGGATAGCATTAGCAACTCTCTCGTCATGAGCATCGAAAGTAATGATATTCGCTACACCGAGGTTATAAAGCTCTTCGAGAGCGAAAGCGCAGTCGAGGGACTCTCTTGCATTTCTCTTGTGCTGTCTGCTCTCATAGAGGAAAGGCATGATTACGTTGATTCTTCTTGCCTTACCTGAGCAGGCGAGGATAACTCTTTTCAGATCCTGATAGTGATCATCGGGGCTCATGTGATTGAGCTGTCCGTACATCTTATATGTTATGGAAGGATTCATGACATCACTGATGATGTAGAGGTCATGGCCTCTTACAGTGTTCTTGATAACGGCTTTACCTTCGCCGGATGAGAATCTGGCATTCTCGACTTCAATCCTGTAATCCTGACGGTAGAAACCGGGATACTTTGATACGATAGCTTCCTGCTGATACTCAGATCTTCTTGTGGTGAGATAGTAGTTAACCTTCTCGGTAAACTCTACGCTGCCCTTCAAGGGGATAAGTCCGATAGGGGCTACAGGAGCCATCGGATTCTCACCATACTGGTTATAACGGGAATAAGATCTCTCATCTGCAGGAACTGATGTCATAATTCACCTCTCAAAAATGTTTCTTGATTATTCGTTATCTATGTCGTCGTCGAACAACTCGCCGATTCTCATCTGACCTAAGAAGTCAGTGATTCTCGATGTCGAGTTGATAAGATCCGTAACGGATTCGTTAGCATTGACCGCCTCGATAATGCGGGCAACATAAGGAATCATGTCAACATTGACATACCACTTGCGCGAGAGCAGGTCGGCAGGGTGGTAGATCAGGTTCGTACACAGTACGGACTTGATGGTGCCGTCCTCATAAGCCTCGTCGAAAGTATCGAGTCCGTCAGTAAACAGACCGAAGGGAGCACAGCAGTAAATGTCGCGTGCACCGTGAACCTTAAGGATCTTGGATGTACGGAGCATTGTGCTTCCGGAATTGATCATATCGTCGATGATGAGTACATCTCTTCCTGCGATGTCTTCGCCAAGGTACTCATATGCCTTAACGGGATGCTCGCCGTCAACCTTCCTCGTATAATCCCTGTCTCTGTAGAAGATTCCGAGAGGGAGGTTAAGAAGTGAAGAATAGAAGATACCTCTGTTAACACCGGACTCATCAGGGCTGACAACGATAGTCTTATCCTTATCAAGATGAATGGAGTCAAATGTCGACAGAAGTGTAGATATGATCTTAAAGGCACTCTTAGGGAAATCTATCCCCATGAGAGGCACAGCGTTGGCAATACGGCCGTCGTGAGGATCGAAGATGATAAGATTAGCAACGCCGAGCTCGTAAAGCTGCTTAAGCATTGCTGCACAGTCCATAGACTCATTCGAAGAATCTCTCTTCTCCTGTCTGCCTTCATAAACAAAAGGCATAATAACATTGATTCTTCTCGCTTTACCGGAACAAGTGGAAACGATACGGAGAAGATCACGGTAATGATCGTCAGGTGAGAGGATGTGCTTATTGCCGAAGATATCGATAGTCTCGGTACGTGACAAAACATCAGAAATGATGAAGATATCATGGCCGCGGACGGATTCTTCGATCTGAAATTTTCCTTCACCTGTCTGGAAACGGATAAGATCCGTATCGATTATGTAATCCGTGCGGTAATAACCGGGAGTATGAACATAGGGTGATGCGTTGGTATCGAAGCGTTTCTTACGCTTCTGAGATAAAACATCGCTTACCGCCTTAACAAAATCGCGGTTAGCGTTATGAGCAATGATTCCGATGGGACCGTAAGGTTCAAGCTGAAGCATTTATCTCTCCTTTACTCAATAAGTATCATTCAAGGCAGTTGTAAAAGCAACTGTCCAAATTTTACAATTTTGAAGGTCAATTAAATCAAGAGTTTGGCAATTGCCTCGCGAAGCTCTTCAATACCTTGTTTTTTCATGGAAGACACTGCGAAAATATCAGCGCTTTCGTCGAAATTATAAATATCTTTTAGTTCTTCGATGCGCCTTCTCAACTGGGCGTTCGAGAACTTGTCACACTTGGTAAAGACAACGAAATACCTGACGTTATTCGTATTCATATACTCAAGCATGGCTGCATCCTCCTCAGAGGGCTCTCTTCTTATGTCCATGAGGTGAAGAACAAGGTCAAACTTCCTTCCGGAAGTGAAGTAGCTGTCCGCAAGGGAAGAGAACTGTGCTTTTTTCTCGCGGGAAACCTTGGCATAGCCGTATCCCGGCAGGTCAGCGATCCTTAACTTATCGTCTATATCAAAGAATACTACCGCACGGGTCTTTCCCGGGGTCTGTGATACTCTTGCAAGCTTTTTATTATCTGCCAAAGCGTTGATAAGAGAGGATTTTCCGACATTTGAACGGCCCGACATAACGATCTCGGGCACATCGGTGTCCGGACATTGATCGATAGAAGCGGCCAAAGCTTTGAATTTAGCTTTTCTGAAGTTGATTTCCATAGGGTCGTTTTGTCGTTTTTTGTCGTTTTTTGTCGAATTTTTGCAGGTAATATACCCACTCAATTATTCTAACATACCACTATGTTATGTTGTAAGCAGATAAATGCCGTAATAATGCG
>CAMNNN010000228.1 GCA_946545505.1 uncultured Clostridia bacterium | reverse complement strand
GACCTCGGATGAGAGGATAAGCCTTCCGTCATCCATTACGTAATAACGGGAAGGTCTTAATCCGTTTCGGTCGAGGATCGCACCCATGACATCGCCGTCTGAGAACAGTATGGAGGCAGGTCCGTCCCAGGGTTCCATCATGGTCGCATAATACTGATAGAAATCTCTTTCTTCCTGTGTCAGTGTGTCATTTTCTGCCCAGGGTTCCGGAATGAGGATAGATGCAGCAAGAGGAAGATCCATGCCGCTCATTACGAGGAACTCCAATGTGTTATCGAGCATGGCGGAGTCTGATCCGCTCTGTGAGATAACCGGGAAAACCTTAGTCATATCCTCATCGGAGAACTTGCTGGTATGCATTGTCTCCTCGCGGGCGAGCATCTTATCCGCATTACCTTTGATGGTATTGATCTCACCGTTATGAACGATAAAGCGGTTAGGATGTGCTCTGTTCCAGCTTGGGTTAGTATTCGTGGAGAATCTGGAATGTACCATCGCGATTGCAGACTCGTAATCCTTGTCCGTTAAGTCTAGGAAGAATGTACGAAGCTGCCCTACCAGGAACATTCCCTTGTATACGATCGTTCTGCAGGAGAGCGAAGGAACATAAGTATTGACGTTACTTTGCTCGAACTCTCTTCTGACGATATAGAGCATTCTGTCGAAGTCGATGTCTTCTTTGATCTTGGAAGGTCTGTCGATGAACACCTGCCAGATCTGAGGCATACACTCGCGGGCCTTGCTTCCGAGGACATCGGGATCGGACTCGACCATTCTCCATCCGAGGATCTTAAGTCCATTCTTTCTTGTGATTATCTCGAACATGGACTTCGCCTGGCGAAGTTCAAGGTCGCTCTGGGGGAAAAAGAACATACCGACTGCATACTTTCTTGCACCGGGAAGTTCCACTCCTTCCTTCTTCATTGTCTTAGCGAAAAACTTGTGAGGAATCTGTGTCAGGATTCCGACACCGTCTCCGGTCTTGCCTTCAGCATCCTTACCCGCACGGTGCTCGAGGTTCTCAACAATGGAGAGAGCATCGCTTACAAGCTTGTGTGAGGGTCTTCCCTCTACATCGATGATCGCGCCGATACCGCAGTTATCGTGCTCGAATTGCGGCCTGTAAAGGCCCTCCTTCTCTACCTTAGAAAACAGATCCGTCATTTGTGTCCTCCTTTGTCCCCTATGAGGCTTAAGCAACAAAAAAGGCGTCTCAGGTATTAAACCCGAGACGCCTTTGCCTCAAATTCTAAATTAGATTAATAAAACGAACATGTCCCCTTTGACATTAGGGTAATGTTACCGCTCGATAAAAATGCTGTCAAGTAGTTCCTTTTCACTTTACCGGATAGTCATTATCGAAGCATGCGGTGCATATCGGAAGATCGCCCGTCATAGTAGCAAAATCCTCAAGTTCCAGATAGCCTAAGCTGTCCGCACCGATGCTCTCACAGATGGCCAGAGTCGAATGATTGGAAGCGATCAGCTGGCCTGATGTAGGAACATCAGTACCGTAATAGCAAGGATACAGGAACGGAGGAGAACTGATCCTTACATGGACTTCCTTCGCGCCCGCTTCACGGAGCATCACGATGATCTGACGCATAGTATTGCCGCGTACGATGGAGTCGTCGATAATGACGATCCTCTTATCCTTAACTACCGACTCATGAACGGAAAGCTTAAGACGTACTGCTGTCTTTCTTTCCTCGTCTGTAGGCTTGATGAAGCTTCTTCCCACATAGCTGTTCTTATGGAATGCAAGAACGAACGGAATACCCGCTTCCTCGGCATATCCTTCTGCCGCAGCAAGTCCGGAGTCCGGAACGCCTGCAACGATATCTGCCTGAACACCGTGTCTTCTCGCGAGTGCCTTTCCTGCACGCATACGAGCCTCATTTACCGAGATGCCGTCGATAACGGAGTCAGTCCTCGCGAAATAAATGTACTCGAAGATACAATGTGCCTTGCGGTCTGCCGCGGGCAGTCTGTCGTAAACGAGGCCCTCGGGTGTGACCGTGATCATTTCGCCGGGCTCGACATCTCTTATGAGTTCGCCTCCGCAGCCTGTGATGGCAGCACTTTCAGAAGCAAAGATATATGCGTCGCCCCTCTTACCCATAACGAGAGGCTTAAGTCCGTAAGGGTCTCTTACCGCAGTGAGCTTACGAGGGCTCATTACGAGGCACGCAAAGCCGCCTTTTACACCTGTTACCGCTTCCTTAACCGCCTGCTCGATAGAAGGCGTATTAATGCGTTTCTGGATGATCTCGATGGCAAGCACTTCCGAGTCTGACGTGCCGTAGTGCACCTGACCCATATTCATCTGTCTCTCTTTAAGCTCTTCTGCGTTCGTAAGATTACCGTTATGTACGAGCGCCAGCGTTCCTTTGAAGTGATTCATTACCATCGGCTGCGCGTTCTCGATAACGCTGCCTCCCGTAGTGGAATAACGCACGTGGCCGACACCGATGTTTCCCTTAAGCTTCTCGAGGTCTGACTTGGAGAACACTTCGCTTACAAGCCCCATGTCCTTCCTCGTGTTTATATTACCCAGAGGACCTGCCGTATCCGATACCGATATGCCCGCTGACTCCTGGCCTCTGTGCTGCAGTGCAGTCAGGCCATAATAAATGTCCTGCGCGACCGCAGAACCTTCAGGGGCGTACATACCGAATACGCCGCACTCCTCGTGCAATTTATCGTAATCAAGAAGATCATACATAGACGATCCCTCCGAACACATTAAGATCGGGCAGTATAATAACATACTGCCCGACTGTGAATTTTATACTATTACTCTACATCCTGCAAA
>CAMNNN010000227.1 GCA_946545505.1 uncultured Clostridia bacterium | reverse complement strand
AAGATCGATATCATCGATTGGAACGAAGATCCCGCTCTGTTCATCAGTGAAGCACTTCAGCCTGCAAAGGCAGTAAGAGTAGATATCGAGATCACCACTAAGGAAGACGGTCATGTTGAGCGTAAAGCCAAGGTCATCGTTCCCGATCAGCAGTTCAATCTCGCTATCGGAAGACTTGGACAGAATGTAAGACTTGCTGCCCGTCTGACAGGTTACACTATCGATATCAAGAGAGAGTCGGAAGATGCTTCCGAGGCAACGAAGTCTGTTATCGACAAGTTTACCGTCGCAGAACAGGAAGAGGGAGAAAAGTCTGAAGAATGAGCAATCAGTCTCCAAAGAAGCAACCGCAGAGGATGTGTGTAAGCTGCAGGACCAGACGCGATAAGAAAGATCTGGTGCGCGTGACGCTCGGCGAAGACGGGAACCTGATCGTGGATCCGACGGGCAAGCATCCCGGAAGAGGTGCATATCTTTGTAAGAACGAGGATTGTATCAAGACCGAACTCAAGGCGCACAGGATTTCCAAAGGACTTAATGTTCATACTGACGGAAAGTCCCTGGAACAGATTGCAAAGGAGATACTGGAGCTTTGCGGGACGAACTAGGTATTTTGAGATTCCTGGGACTTGCCTCCAAAGCGGGGAAGGTCATATCCGGTTACGATCAGGTGGAAGCCTGTCTTAACAAAGGAAATGCGAAGCTGTTGATCATATCGACGGATATATCGAAGAATACTTTGTCACGGATCCTCGATATAGCCGAGAGGTTGGATGATCGTATGCCGCCGGCATACAGTTTCTCGACCAAGTTCGAACTCGGAAGAGCGATTGGCAGACCGGACAGAGCTTTGGTAGCGGTTACGGACACGGGGTTTGCAGACAGATTGTCAGCGTTGCTTCAAATGGAAGATTAATTAGGAGGATATTCATTAATGAGTGAGAATTCCGATAAGGATAATAAGTTGCAGGTGACAAGTAAGGGTGTTTCCGGCACAAAAGAATTACGTGTAAGACGTATTCATAAGAAGAAGGCGGATCCTGCCGCGGAAGCCTCTGAGGCTCCCAAGGCTTCTGAGGCCGCATCTTCAAAGGAAGCGGCTAAGGTTGTTAAGCCTTCAGAGAAGGTCGAGAAGAAAGCGCCTTCCAAAGAGAAAGAGGAGACAAAGAGCACTGAGCCTAAGCCGACCGTAAAGGGGACTGTTAAGACTTCCAAAGCGGCTTCGGCCGAGGAGGTCGAGCCTAAGGAGCAGAAGGCGAAGGTAAGTGAGCCCGTAAAGGAAGCGGAAAAGCCGGCACCTGCGCCTAAGGCGGAAGAGAAGCCTTCAAAGAAGGAAACGGCAGACGTTGCCAAGGAAGAGAAGGCCGAGAAGAAGGCTGAGCCCGAGAAGAAGGAAGCAGGTAAGGCTGAGACTAAAGCGGCCGCTCCTTCCATCGACAGGACCAAGATCTCCTCTGCCGTCGTCGCCATGCCCGAGACCGTAAGAACTTCTACGATCATTCCGGAGAAAAGATACGGAAACAGGAACGGCGGTTACCAGGGTTCAGGATACAGAAACGGACAGGGCGGTCAGAACAGAGGCCCGAGACCTCAGGGTCAGGGCGGATTCAGACAGGGCGGTCCCGGTAAGCCTGCCGGAGGATTCGGTAAGGATAAGGACGAGGAGGGCGGTAACAGCCATCCTTCGGCAAGAAGGGCTCCGAAGCCTAAGAATGATGCTCCGATAGAAGAGGTTAAGAAGAGCAGGACATCCTATGCAGAGAAGTCCGCTTTCGATAAGAAGCACGACGACAGAGATCGTGACAGACAGGGTAATAACGGCGACAGACGTCTCAAGAACAGAGGCAGTCAGTTCGGCGGACGTATGTCTTCCGGCGATGAGGAGTATGATGATTATTCATACGGCAGAAAGAAAAAGAAGAAGAATTCTTATGATGATTCCGCTTCTGTCGAGCAGACGATCACGGAGATCCAGATTCCTGCATTCATTACGGTTAAGGATTTCGCGGAAGGTATCGGCAAGAAGTCATCCGATGTCATCAAGGAACTCATGGTCAAACTCGGCGTAATGGCTACCATCAACCAGGAACTCGATTTTGATACCGCATGCCTTCTCGCTGACGGCTTCGGGATCAATGCGACACTTCTCGAAGAGAAGACTGAAGAGGATATCCTCTTTGATGACGATGACGATAAGATCACGGAGAATATGGAGACAAGACCTCCTGTAGTCGTAGTTATGGGTCACGTTGACCACGGTAAGACATCACTCCTTGATAAGATCAGAGCATCATCCGTAGCATCGGGTGAGGCCGGCGGTATCACGCAGAAGATCGGTGCTTATACCGTAAGAGTCAAGGGCAGACAGATTACATTCCTCGATACACCGGGTCACGAAGCGTTTACCACGATGAGAGCCAGAGGTGCTCAGGTAACGGATATCGCTATCCTCGTTGTCGCTGCCGATGACGGTGTCATGCCTCAGACTATCGAGGCTATCAACCACGCGAAAGCTGCCGGAACGGAAATAATCGTTGCCATCAACAAGATAGATAAGCCCGGTGCCAATCCCGATAAGGTAAAGCAGGAGCTCACACAGTATGAACTCATTCCCGAGGAGTGGGGCGGTTCCACTATCATGGTACCCGTATCCGCTAAGCAGGGGACCGGTATAGATGATCTTCTCGAGAACGTTCTCCTTGTAGCGGATGTTCTCGAATTGAAGGCTGATCCCAAGCGTCAGGCTAAGGGTACGGTCATCGAGGCTCAGCTCGATAAGAGCAGAGGTCCTGTAGCAACCGGCCTTGTTCAGAGAGGCACTCTGAAGC
>CAMNNN010000226.1 GCA_946545505.1 uncultured Clostridia bacterium | reverse complement strand
CAGCCCGTACCGTGAGTACGATTATTGACTACCGCTTGCCACTCGTGACCGCATTTTCCTTTCCACCACACACGGTCATGAGCTCCGGCGGTAACATCGTCCGGAGTGATCTCATTCTTCTCCGACCATTCCGCAGCTAATTGCGGATGTGTAACTAGAATTGATTCGTCACTTGGTTTCACTTTTTTCTACCTCCTTTGGTTTGTTGTGAGAGAAGAATACATTGCTCCTTCAAATCCGTCGAATTTCAATAAAAAAGGGCGATTACGGTCAATGCCGTAACCACCCATTAGCAGGTCCTTATCTTGGAGAATCACGCGTTCGGCAACATGCTCGACAGGATACTTGAGGTCGACTTCATATAGCTTTCAAAAGAATTAATCTCTCTGTTTTTGAATTCCGCAGAGACCGATACATACGTGTCAAATGTGGTCTGTATTTCCGAGTGGCCCATCTGGTATTGGACGAACTTGACATTCGATCCCGACTCTATGAGACGAGTCGCGTACGTATGCCTGAGAATATGGCAGGAGAAGTGCGGAAGCATATCCTCAGGATTAGTTTTTCCTTTGGCTACGGCAGCTACATTGAAGTCCCTTATGATCCTTCTTAATGCCTTGTTAAGAGTGCCCTGATGCTGAACGTGACCGAAGCGATTGATGAAGATGAAGTCATCGTATCCGTCTATCTCATCTTTGCTCTCCATACCGGCTAGCTCCTGATTCTTCTTTTCTAAACGGAACGCTTCTTTGACAGCTTCTGTCATGACGACCTTACGGTATCCGTTAATGGTCTTCGGTGTATTGATCGAGAAGTAAATACCTTTACTGTCTTTATGATCGAAGTATCCCAGAGTATGGTTAACATCGATGGTGCCGTTTTCAAGGTCAACGTCCTGCCAACGGAGCCCGGTCAATTCACCGACTCTGAGTCCTGTGTTTGCCATGATGAAGAAGGTTGGAAGCCAGTGCTGGTACCTTTCATCGTCGCACAGGAACTGAAGGAAGTTGGTCTCTTGCTTTAACGACAAGGATTTACGTTTCTCGGATTTGAGGCTGCAATAGGACACCTTTATCTCTTTCAATACACGGTCGCACGGATTCTTCCTCAAGATATCATCGTCAACAGCGTACTGGAATACCTGCTGCAACACATTATGTACATTATCGAGAGTAGATATAGCCACGCCTCTTTCTTCCAGAAGGCTGATATAAAAGGCTCTTACATCTGACTTCTTTACATCGACTACATGCTTCTTACCGAAGGACGGCTTGATCAGTGACTCAAACACATACACGTAACCTGAATATGTACTGGCCTTGATACCTCTTTTAAGGTTCTTCCATGTCTCATATAAACGTTCTACAGTAAGAGTTGCAGGCGGATCTTTAATGCCTTCCAGCTTATTGAGCTCGACCTTTTGCTCTTTGATCCGAAGCTCATCGAGATCAGATGCATAGATAGCATGACGCTTACCATAAGCATCAGTCCATCTGTATGAATACTTGTTCTCGTTTATCTGATACTCTCCCTTCAGGAGAATACAATGTCTTTTATCGTAACGTTTTTTGTTCATGTGAATTCCTCCTTGTAACAGTGATGTTATGTTGTTTGATCTATGCCGGCAAGCATGCGATTGCTCCTTTGCGGAGCAAATCGCACACTTGACAGGCATGTTATATGGACACGGCGTTATCGAGATATTCGTCAAGCTTTTTACGCTTGAACATTTTCTTCGAACCGACCCATATGATCAGGTTGGAGTTGCGCTTATTAGCGAGACTCCTGAGCTTGTTGATGCCAATACCGGTATAGTCGGCAGCCTCGTTTATCGTGAGAAGGGATCTTTCCCAGATAGGCACTTCTCTTTGCCTTGTACGGGTTACTTTCTCTTCGTCCATAATTAGTCCCCCCTCTGTTCTGTGATAAGGTAATCGAAGCCGTAATGGTATCCGCATCTGTCACACTTATCCTTAACTCCGTTGGGCGGAGTCAGTCTTTTGATCTTATATGCCGGGTTATCCCAGTAGAACGATACGCACCTCTGACACAGGCAAGTGACTGTCTGGATCTGGTCTCTGGGTCTGCTGTATTCTCTCGGCTTATGCCAGAGACCGAGCATCTTCTTGATACCGTTATTGATCTGAATCCAGGTATCGTTACCTCTGAGCATTCCACAGTAATGACCGAGATCTGAGACGTTTACAGTACGTATCTGCTCCAATACCAGCATTGAAGGCTTTTCAAGCGCTTCGGTCTCGGGAAGCAGAATATGACCGGGAAGGTCCGTACGCTTAAGTACAGATGTGATCGGAGCGATTGTTACCACAGGAGATGTTCTGCAGATATCGTTCGGGGTAAGTACCAAGACAGGTCTTTTACCGTCCTGAACACATCCGGCATTTGTTCCAAGGTCGTATAAGTAGATTTGACCGCGAGCGGGAAAGGGCGGACGAGCATTAGGAATAGTATTCACGCTGCATCCCTCCCTTCAGAACAAATCTTGATGAACTTCTTACGGGCTGCCTTGATGGTTTCCTGCACGCTTTTATGATGCTTACCGTCTTGGTGAGCAATCTCAAGACAAGGAATACCGTAGAGATAGTGACGGACAAGATAATCACGCTGCATCGGAGTCAATGTGGCGAGTGCCACTCTGCAGATGTCAATGACATGCTGCTTTGCTTCTTCCGCGTCGGATTCTGCATCGAGAAGTGTCTGTTCATCTTCAACGGAAAGAGTTCTGATAAGAGCTTCCTCTTCCTCAGTACAAGCGATGAATACGGACTCATAACGGGCGGTACGCTTGGCGAACTTCTCGTCGTTACGATGATGCTCTCTG
>CAMNNN010000225.1 GCA_946545505.1 uncultured Clostridia bacterium | reverse complement strand
GTGAAGCAGCTGGGCGACAGGATAAACCTCATTACCGGCAAGCTTCTGTGTTATTTCAGGACCGGCGAGTATGAGGAGGCGCGGGCGCTTATAGAAGCGGCTTTGAAGGAGAACTCTTCCTACCGTAAGGGCGATAAGCCCAATGTCCTCGATAAGATCGACTGCGTTTACCTGACGGCGATGGCTTATGTCGAGCTTAAGACGGGCGACGCCTCGAAGGCGGAGGCGAAGCTTAAGGAAGCGAAGAAGACCGCGGAAAGGTTTGACGCGGAGCCTGATTTTGACGTGAAGAATCTGCGATTTATAGGTCTTGAGGAGAGCCTTATGTTAAGGGATTCGCTCGGCAAAACCGGAATGGATTCGATCGAGGCAGCCATGAAGTATCTTAAGGCGGCGGAGCTCGAGTCGCTTTGGAATAAGATAAAGAAAGAGAAGTAATGGGAAGACATACCGTAAGCGTTGACGGACACGATATGAGTGTCTACGAGGAGGGTTCGGGTGCACGCGGGGCATAACCTATATAACATCGAGACTGCAAGAATCGAATTAACAATCAGAGACTTTCTTTTCGTGATACAATCCTAGTATTAAAGGAGGGATAGAATCATGAAAAAATTCAGATTAGTATGTTTGATCCTGGCTGCTGCTCTGGCGGTGGCATCTTGCAGCAAGGAGCCCGAGGAAACAGCAGAAACGACAGCTGAGGCTACAACCACAACGACAGAGACAACGGTTGAGACTACGGTCGAAGAGACTGAAGAGACGTTGCCTGAGGGCCCGGTCGAATTAACACAGGAGAACTTCTTTGAGATCGATCCGTCGATATCGGAATACGGCATGAGCGGGAACTGCGGCGATATCATCGGATTGGTCGACCTCGATTATCTTAATCAGAGCTTCGACGATCCTTATGTCGTAGACAGCATTGAGGACCTCGCATCCGTTACTTATCTTGTAAATGCATATCCG
This sequence comes from uncultured Clostridia bacterium, assembly GCA_946545505.1. Lineage (GTDB taxonomy): Bacteria > Bacillota > Clostridia > Saccharofermentanales > Saccharofermentanaceae > Saccharofermentans. Next base: position 1,904 of record CAMNNN010000225.1, on the reverse strand, counting down.
AGAGTTGATGAAGATGGAGACGGTGAGATTACTTATAACGATGCTCCGTTCATTAAGATTGATCTTGTGGCTGATCTTGACCTTTCAGGATACGAGTGGGTTCCTCTCGGAAGGTATATCGATTACTACGATGATTCGGGTGTATATTCCGGAATCTTCGTCGGAAACGGTCATACTATCTCCGGACTTGAGATCCTTGATTTTGATGATTTCAGCGGATTCTTCGGCGAGACTTATGTCGCGACGATAATCGGTCTTAACATCGAAGATGCGACCGTCCACGGCGTGCTCTCCGGAGTTCTCTGCGGTTATAATGTAGGTACTAATTTCATTGACTGTCACGCCACAGGAACATTGCCTGAGCGTATGTTTGTTGCAGATATGGATGAGCCGAACTCCCTGTTCCAGGTATTCTCGATGACCAGCGACAGATACATCTGCTGCTCCGTATCGGCAACCGAATCCACAGGCACATTATATGAGGACGAATTCACGATCAATCAGTATGAGCCCGGTTCATCCAACGTGATCTACGAGTTCTATGATCCTGAGTTTGATGACGTATTCGATTACTCGAGAGACTATTTCTTCGATTCTTAAGGGACTTACATGACACACCGAAAAGCAATCGCCGCGTGCCTGTGCATGGTCATGCTTACTTCGTGCGGTCAGGCCCCGGCCAACACGGATGAGGCTCAGACTGCGCCTGAAACTCTCGAGGAAACTTCCTTTCAGACTGAAGAGACATTGGCAGAGACTTCTGCGGAAGAGACTGAAGCTCCCGAGACGGAGCCCGCGGAGACGACGGAAGCCTTTGTCCTGGGAGATGACGGTTTCCTTCCCGAGTATGAGACTTTCGAGCTTACGTCAGAAGACCTTAATGACGGCGTGTGGGCTGATGTGATCTCCGCTACGCAGGTGGGGGAGAATGTCTCGCCGCAGCTTAGCTGGGAGCCTGTAGACGGTGCGCAAAGTTATGTTATCTATATGGTGGATACTACGGCATACTTCTGGGTTCATTGGAAGACTGATGCCGTGACCGAGACTGATCTCCCGCAGGGGTGGGTACAGGGGGCGGACTATGCAGGACCTTATCCGCCTTCGGGCAGCACGCATACATATGATATCTACGTAGTAGCATTAAGAAATGATGTAGACAGAGTAAGAGGAACTGTCAGAACACAGAATCCGAATTTCGCACAGTTTATCAGAGGCCTCGATACTGACATCGACGGCAACAGCGGCAACATCATATCTTACGGATATCTGTCCGGTGAATTCACGGCGCCGTAACCTGCAATCTTCTTTTCCCGCCTAATATTAAAAAATATGTTATTATAATAAGTCGGTGGACGATATGGAAAGATATATTGACAGGGAAAAGATAAAAGGTGCTGACAGGCTGCGTATCGCCTGTTATGTCCTCGCCGGAATAATGTTGCTGCCTATGATCGTTATTTTGATCGCGGGCATAGAGGACGGTGAGACGAATATGGTCGTTGTAGCCTCTTTGCTTATCACGATTCTTACGGCTGAAGCCGTATTTATTGCCCTGCTTACTGTTAAGACAGGACGGGCCAAAAGATATGCTCCGATTTTCGAAGAGGATCACGACGGTATCATCACCTTCGAGCGCATCAATGAGATGACGGGTTACGGTCTCGAGCAGGTTAAGAAAGATATTAAGTGGCTTCTGGACCGCGGCTTTCTTAAGAATGCCGTTTACGATGGCGAGAAGGTCATCTTGTGGAATGAGGTTGATTATATTGATATAACCTGTCCCACCTGCGGCGCAGTTAATCAGGTAAGATTCGGAAGTTCTGATAAGTGCAGTCACTGCGGTTCCTATCTAAGGAGAGTGTGATATGTATAAGAATCACGGAAAATACACATCTACGCTTGTC
>CAMNNN010000224.1 GCA_946545505.1 uncultured Clostridia bacterium | reverse complement strand
CAGCAAGGAACTCTGGATCGATGAGCTTCTTGTAGTTACGTTTACGAAGGATGCCGCTTCTCATATGAGAGAGAAGATAGAGGGGAGTCTCCGTAAAGCGCTGACTGAGCCCGGCGCTGACAGAGCGCATATCAAATCTCAGATAGATAAGATATCTGTATCGTACATTCAGACGATGAACAGTTTTTGCAACCGCGTCGTGAGTGAGTCGGGGTACATGTTTGAAGATGAAGAAGCGGCGGCGCCCGGAAGTTGTGTGCTTGATGAGACAACACTCAAGATGCTTAAGAAGCAGGCCGGAAATGATGCTGTCATGGCTGTTTATGAGCGTATCGCAGAAGGGGATATCACGGAGCAGGAGAGGGAGGATTTCCTTGATCTTCTTTTCTCTATGGGCAACGGCAAGAGTGAAGCTCCGTTGGTTGATGCTATGGAGAAGGCTTACGGCAAACTTCGAAGTCTTCCGGATTATATCGATGTTGTTGACGGCGTGATCGCTCATCGTCAGAAGACGGATGAGTCGGGAACTGTCATCGGAATGGACAGGTATGTGCAGCTTCAGGACCGCCTGATAAGAAGTGTAGGATCAGCCTGTGACAGATGCACGGAACTAGCCCCTGCCATGACAGGTTTTCTCAGCCTGCTCAAGACTTGTGTCGATAAATATGAAGAGCAAACTGACCGATATGAGGCGATCAGAAGTTTTTATGCTGATGTCTTTAAGATCGATTACGATGTTTTTCCTCCTTTGCCGAATAAGAATAAACTCGATCCCGAACTGAAGATAGCGTTCGGTCCCATAGCGGCGGTCGGTATGAAGATGGCCGATGCACATAAGAAAGCGGGCGAGAGTATCCGTGCAAAGTCCGGTTATAAGGATGCGGCAGCCCCGTTTGCCATCAATTCCGATTATGATGTTGTTGATGAGTACGATTCTTCCGAACTGCTTTCCAGGCAGGTGAGAAGGACGGCGTGCGCGAGAGCTTTCGCGGCGCTTCTTAAGGATATGGATGTAAGGTACAGTAAGTACAAGCGTGACCTTCGCGGCATCGATTATTCCGACCAGGAGCACATGTGCCTTCGCATCCTCAAGACGAAGGAAGCGAGTGAGTTTTACCGCAGCAAGTTCAAAGAGATCTATATCGACGAGTATCAGGATAACACGTCACTGCAGGATGCCGTCGTGGAGAAGATCGCAGATAATAATGTCTTCTGCGTAGGAGATGTTAAGCAGAGCATCTATAAGTTCAGAAATGCCAATCCGGCTATGTTTATACGCAAGTCTGAACTGTATACGGAAGATCCGTCCAAGGGCAGACTGATGGGCCTTAACTGTAACTTCAGAAGTACGCCTCAGGTTCTGTCTTTTGTTAACGAGATCTTCGGTCAGCTCATGAGCGGAGGCGCGGCCGAGATCGATTACGAAGGCGGTTCTCATGAACTCAACGCTCCCGAGGGGGCTAAGGACGGGCCTCTGCCTGAAGTTGTCCTCATCAATGCGAAGCAGAAAGAGAAGAACGTCACTGAAGGTGATGAAGGTGTTGGCACGAGTGATATCAGACAGATAGAGATGCTCGTATCTGAGATCAGGACCAAAGTGCAGGAGTATCTTGATGCGGGTTACGGGAAGAAGGATATATTTGTACTGACAAGGACGAATAATGCGGCCAAGGAAGCGGCAGCGCATCTGCGAAGATCAGGCATCAGTGCGCGGTGTCTTGATAAGAAGCCGTTGTTCTCTGATAACGAGATAATCGGCATGTGCAATCTTATCAAGGTGCTTGCGAATGAGTACCGTGATGAGTGCCTGGCAGGAGTAATCCTTTCCCCATACAGATTCTCGAACTTTGTCCTTGATGAGCTTGCCGAGATAGTTGCATCCGCACCTGCCGAATTCAAGAAGATGAACCTGATAATCAAGGTCCGCAATTATGCGCTTAACGGTCCTGATGAGACCATTAAGAACAAGTGCAGGATCATGCTCGATGCTATTGACGATCTGCGCTCCGAGAGTGTTATCCGCGATATTGGCGAGCTTATGGAATTGATATATGTCCGCACCGGTATCAAGGCGACGCTGATGCAGGAGGCTCCGTATGAAGTCAATAAGCTCGATCTGTTTAAGAACTGGCTGTGCAGCAATTTCCTTAAGCGCGGAAGCGATCTTACTGAAGTTTCAGGTGTGATCGAGCAGATGCAGTCGAGACTTGACGACGATGCTGCGATCGAGTTCGATCTGGGTGGCGAGGACCTCGTTCGCTGCATGAGTTATCACAAGAGTAAAGGTCTCGAGAATAAGTGTGTCATCGTTGTTGATGTCGACGGTTCTAACGAGAAGGATACGAATGGTTTTATCAGCTTTAAATCGGGTAGTGTCCTGTCGCCTGATGACCCGAAGGGACCCCGGTTCGTTGTTGATGATTATGAAGAGGATACCTCTTTTGCATCGACTTCTTTGGAGAAGGCAATTGTAAAGGAAGAGAACAGGCTTGAAGAGAATGCCGAAGATATGCGGCTTCTGTATGTGGCGCTTACGAGAGCTGAAGAGAATCTGTGTTTCATAAGGCGTATGGATCTGTCATCCGGTACGTTGGGATCTTCTGTACTGACGCCTCTGCTTTCGGAAGGAAGAAAACTGTCTCGTGAATTCTATGCAGGTATGTTCGGGATAGATAAGCTGATGTTAAGCGCGCTTCTTCGAATGAAGATGTCGCCTGATTCCTCGGATCTTAAGATGATATGCGGGCTTAATGAAGCGATGTTCTCTTACAGGTCCGGTTTTGAAGGGGTGAAGGTGACTGTTAAGAACGTGATCGATGTTATGACGTCTTCTTCGGAAGATGATCCGTCTGAAAGTTATGAAGCCCCTTCTGAACC
>CAMNNN010000223.1 GCA_946545505.1 uncultured Clostridia bacterium | reverse complement strand
AAGGCAAGAATGGATGAACTTAAGGTCCTTATGCATTCGAGGGAGAGTTCGGCAAAGAAGGCTCAGGACGAGTTCTTCCTGTGTGAACTCGTTGCGGAGATGTATCACAGAGGAATCGTATTTGATCCCATAGATATCAGGACATCACATGCCACTGATTTTACAAAGGTGTCCAAGGGGCATATATTGCCGCCTTTGGATTCTATCGATACGATATCGGCTTCAATGGCGAAGGGAATAACCGAAGCCAGGGATCAGGAACCGTTTAAGAACCGGGAGGAACTGATGCAAAGGGGTAAGATAGGTCAGTCTGCCGTCCAGAAGCTTGCCGATTACGGGCTGCTCGATGATATGCCCGAATCTTCGCAGATTGACCTGTTCTCACTGCTTGACGGCGGGAATGCATAATGAAAGCATGTAAGGTACTGCTTCGCGAGTCTGTTAGACAGACAGATAAGGCTTATACCTACGGGATCCCGGATGATCTTGAAGACAAGATCACCGAAGGATCCTATGTAAAAGTGCCGTTCGGCTTCGGTAACAGAAAGGAGATTGCTCTTGTCGTAAAGGTTCTGTCTGATCTGTCGAATCTCGGGTTTGATAAGTCAAAGCTTAAGAATGTTTCTGAGCTTCTTGATCTCTATCCCGTTATGAAGAAAGATCAGTTGGCCATGATAGAGCCTCTTAAGTCAAGGCTCTTGTGTACATCCGGAGAGATCATATCGATGATGGTCCCTTCTGCCGTAGGTACCGTTGCTAAGGCGAAGGGGACATTTGCAGAAATAGTATCTGAAGAGGCCGCCAAAGCGGAGCTTGCTTCCGGTAAAATGCGTTCCGCATCACAGATGAATATCCTTGAGTTCCTTTTGGCAGAAGGAGTTACCGAGAAGAAGACTTTATTAAGTCTTACGAATTCGACAGATGTTCAGCTCAGAGCGTTAAGGGATAAAGGATTGATCTCCTTATCGACAAGGATGTTAAGAAGGGAAGAGACCGAATGTCAGACAGATTCCGGGGAGAGTGATACATCGGAATCCTTCAGAGTCGTCCATGATCTTAATGATGAACAGAAGAATGCTTTCGACAAGGTTAAGGAGTCTATAGGAAGCCCCGGAGTCTTTCTTCTTCACGGAATAACCGGAAGCGGTAAGACTGAAGTGTATCTTAAATGTGCAGGCGAGGTCCTCGAGCGCGGGGGCAGCGTTATCTATCTTGTTCCCGAGATCTCACTTACTCCTCAGACAGTAAGCTGGATCAGAGGACGTTTTAAGGATGCCGCAGCCGTTATGCACAGCCGTCTTACGGATCGTCAGAGATACGATGAATGGGACCGTATAAGAAGAGGAGAAGCCAGGATCGTTGTAGGTCCCAGAAGCTCGATATTCGCCCCTGTCGAGAATCTCATGCTGATCATCATAGATGAGGAGCATGATCCTTCATATAAGTCAGAATCTTTCCCGAGATATAATACCAAGGACATCGCGATATTAAGGATGAGAATGGCCTCGTGTCCGCTCGTTCTGGGCTCTGCGACGCCTCTTATTACTTCCTATTTCGCAGCGGTCAACGGCGCCTATACTCTCCTGAAACTTAATAAGAGAGCATCGTCTGATTCAGTTTTACCAGAAGTTACTATAGTAGATATGAAGTCACAGATAAAGGAAGGATACGGAGATCTGCTGTCCGGACCTTTACGTGTCGCGATGGCAAGGGCCTTCTCACAGGATCAACAGGTCATGCTGTTTCTTAACAGGAGAGGATTCTCGAGAACTCTGGTATGCACGACCTGCGGCGAACCGGTGTATTGTCCCAATTGTTCCGTTGCCATGACGCTCCATAACAGCAGAAGACTGTCGGTAAGGCAGCTTATCTGTCATTACTGCGGATATACGATCCCTGCCGATCAGGTTCAATGCCGGGAATGTGACGGAGTTAAGTTTAAAAGAGCCGGAATAGGTACTCAGCAGCTCGAGGAGATATTAAAGGAACTTTATCCCGACAGGACTATACTTCGAATGGATCAGGATACTACAATGCTTCCGGGATCGCATGAGAGTATCCTGAATCAGTTCCGGGAGCATAAAGCGGATGTTCTTATCGGGACGCAGATGATCGCCAAGGGGCATGATTTCCCGAGCGTCACGGTTGTCGGCGTATTGGGAGCCGATCTTATCTCGATGTCATCTGACTATAAGGCTTCGGAGCGAGGCTTCGAGCTTATAACTCAGGCGGCGGGAAGAGCGGGAAGAGCCGAAGCAAAAGGGAAGGTATTCTTACAGAGCCTGAGGCCTGACAATCCTCTCCTCATGTATGCCGCAGATCAGGATTATGATGAGTTCTATAAGTCGGAGATACAGTACAGGGAAGCGATGAAGCTTCCTCCTTTCAAGGCCGTAGGAGAGATCGTTCTTTCCTTGCCTGATGAGGACATGCTCATGCAGAGGACCTCTGAATTGGGTAAGTACCTGAATGATTTTCTTTCTTATCAGGATAAGAGATTGGGATTTGAACTGTTTGGTCCTGTTCCGGCGCCGATATATGAGTTAAGAGGACGATTCCGCAATATATTCATGATAAAATCTTTGAAGAAATCTTACCTTAATGAGGTATTCAAACAGGTTATGGAGGATTTTGATCCTTCGATATATCCGATCTCTTTTGATAACGATGCAGGGGGAAGTTGATCTATGAATACTATATCTGATTATTTTAAATGGCGCGGAGATCTGACATTGGACAAGACTCCGTTTAATGAAGTTGATGCTGCCATCCTTGCAAGGTTCTCTTATGAGCCGTTTGACGGGATAGTCCCGGAGAATGTCAGGGAACAGATCAGTGTGGAAGATGCTTGTTACGGCTTATTGAACCGGCCTGATCTGAATGCTAG
>CAMNNN010000222.1 GCA_946545505.1 uncultured Clostridia bacterium | reverse complement strand
GACGTTCTTATTACGGAATTAGGTGATAACAACGAGTGGGTCAACGACATCAAGACGCAGACCGGAAGACTCTCGGCGCTGACGAATAATCTCATAAGACTCACCAGGTTGGAGGAGGACGCTGATAACCTTAAGTTCACGCGCGTTAACCTCACGAAAATCGTCACGGAGCAGGTGCTCTTATTCAGGTCGGTGGTGGCCGCGGACGATAAGACGCTTAAGTGTGACGCGAAGGATGAAGTGTATACGGAAGGCGATACTGATTCGTTAAGAGAGCTGGTCTCGATCCTCATAGACAACGCGGTCAAGTACAGCCCCGAACACGGGAATATAGACATATACTGCGGCAATCAAGACGGCACTGCGGTTATAACTGTCAGAAACAATACGGAGGAGCCGCTTGACGAGAAGCAGATGGATAAGCTCTTTGACAGGTTCTACAGGGCGGACCCTTCAAGAAATTCGGATAAGGGCGGCTTCGGCATCGGCCTTGCTGCGGCAAGAGCAACAGCCGAGGCGCACGGCGGCAGCATCACGGTTCATAAGGAAGGTGAGGACGCGGTCGTGTTTACGGTCGTGATTCCCGCATCAAAGTAAGTCAGTAAGTTTCTTGCTGTAGAAATAATCGTGAACGATACCGTCGAATTCTTTCCACATGGGCAGAGTCGCGCAGATCTTCTTACGTGTGCATTTATAATTCTTGTCGGCGAGACATGCGACCGGAGAGAGTGATCCTTCCATGAGTTCGAGGATCTCTCCGGCAGTGTACTTCTCGGGGTCTCTAACCAGCTTATAACCGCCGCCTTTGCCGGACGCGCCTACGATGAGACCGCCCGTGACCATCTCCTTGACTATTATCTCGAGATACTTCTTCGATATCTCCTGACGCTCGGCGACGTCCTTAAGAGGGATGTACTGTCCGCTGTGGTTCTGCGCCAGGTCGAGCATGACGCGCAGTGCATATCTTCCTTTGGTAGAGATCATAAAGATTACTCCTTAATGCATTATCTTTCCCTGACTTCTTACCCATTATACCTATAGGTAATCGGACAAATCAAGCATAACCTATTGACATAGCAGGGAATGGGCAATACTATCATAAACATACTAATCGAGTAGGTAATGCAAACAACCGGAAAGGGCCACGGGGGAATGATCTACGCAGACAATGCCGCTACTACCAAGATGAGTGATGCGGCAATCAAGACTATGGTAAGTCTTATAGAAGAAACATACGGCAATCCGTCGAGCCTTTACACATTCGGACAGAAGGCGAAGGAAGTGCTCGAGCAGGCACGCGCCGACACGGCACAGCTGATAGGCGCCGAAGACGCACGTGAGATACTGTTCACTTCAGGCGGTTCCGAAGCTGATAACCAGGCCATCATCTCAGCCGCGAAGGCGGGAGAGGCGAAGGGCAGAAAGCACATCATCTCGACTAAGTTTGAACATCATGCGGTTCTTCATACATTGAACAAGCTCGAGAAGGAAGGATTCGAGGTCACATTGCTCGACGTGCATGAGGACGGCCTCGTAAGACCTCAGGAACTCGAGAATGCTATCAGAGAGGATACGGCTCTCGTCACGGTAATGTATGCCAACAACGAGATCGGTACGATTCAGCCCATCCGCGAGATCGGCGCCATCTGCAGAAAGCACGGTGTCATCTTCCACACTGACGCGGTTCAGGCAGTCGGCCACATAAAGGTTAATGTCGTAGACGACAACATCGACATGCTCTCCGCATCCGGCCACAAGTTCCACGGCCCGAAGGGCACCGGCTTCCTCTATGCGAAGAAGGGTATCAGACTTCTTAACCTCATCGAGGGCGGCGCTCAGGAAAGAGGCAGAAGAGCCGGAACCGAGAATGTTCCCGGCATCGCAGCGATGGTGACTGCATTAAATGAATCCGTAAACAATCTCGGGAACTACACGAACACTCTTACACCCATAAGAGACAGGATCATAGCAGGTCTTAAAGAGATACCGCACTCCGCTCTTAACGGCGACGTCACGAAGAGAGTGCCGAGCAATATCAACTTCTGTTTCGAGGGCATCGAGGGCGAGTCTCTACTGCTGCTTCTTGACGATAAGGGCATCGCGGCATCATCGGGAAGCGCGTGTACATCAGGTTCACTCGATCCGTCACACGTACTGCTCGCGATAGGCAGAGTACATGACGTTGCTCACGGGTCACTGCGTCTGTCGATCGGCGAAGACATCACTGAGAAAGACGCGGACTACATCATCACATCAGTCAGGGAAGTTGTCGAATACCTGCGCGGATTCTCGCCCGTGTGGCGCGACCTCATGGCAGGCAAGGGACAGTTCATTTTATAAGGAAGGCACAGCGCTTAAAGATTACGAGTCGAAGCAGTAATGTTCATAAAATCACCTGATAGTGCAACCTGATTATCAGGTGATTTTTCAGGAAATAGCAGGTGATATTTAATAACCTATTGACACAGTAGGTAAGTAGAATTATAATCACTGGCATAAACCAAACGAAAGGAATTCATCTTGATGAGAAACATGTGTTGTCGAATGTATCATTCCCGGGCGAAGGAAGATATGTCCCTTCATGTTTCACGATGTTGAGATTAAGGATATAAGTCTGACACGACGCCCGGAGCCGAACGAAGCCCCGGGCTTTTTTATTCACAAGATAAAGGAAGGTAATAACAATGAGTAACAAGGAAACATTAAAACTGAATTCACTTCTGATCCACGGAGGAATTGACGGAGACGAGACGACGGGTGCGGTGAACGTTCCTGTATATCAGACATCGACATATAAGCAGGACGGCCTCGGCAAAAACCGCGGCTGGGAATACAGCAGAACGGGGAACCCCACACGTGCGGCACTCGAGAAGCTGATTGCAGATCTTGAGGGAGGCGAA
>CAMNNN010000221.1 GCA_946545505.1 uncultured Clostridia bacterium | reverse complement strand
GAAATGCACTCGGAACGCTACACTTTCGGGCAGGAGGCTTCCGATATCGTGAGGGCCGCCAGAGCCGAAGGCAGACGCATAGTATCCGTAGGAACCACTTCCACCCGCGTGCTGGAGACAGTGGCAGCATCGGATCCCGAGATGAAGCCCTGTGCGGGAGAAACGCAGATCTTCATCTACCCCGGATACGAATTCAAGTGCATCGATGCACTTATCACGAACTTCCACCTTCCCGAGTCGACACTCGTTATGCTCGTCTCGGCAATGGCAGGCAAAGAGAATGTTCTCAATGCATATAACGAAGCAGTTAAAGAGAGATACAGATTCTTCTCATTCGGCGACGCGATGTTTATCACAGATCTTAAGAGGTTCCCTGAGCATGAGTAATTTCCCTGTATGGTATGAGCACATCCACACATGTAAGCAGACAGGCGCGAGGCTCGGGCGGGTTCATACGCCTCACGGCACTTTCGACACGCCTGCATTCATGCCTGTCGGAACACAGGCTACCGTTAAGGGCATGAGCCCCGAGGAAGTTGCAGGCACAGGAGCCGGAATAATACTGTCGAATACCTACCATCTGTGGCTTCGCCCCGGAAGCGAGATAGTAGCGAAGGCAGGCGGACTTCATAAGTTCATGAACTGGAAGGGCTCTGTACTGACTGACAGCGGCGGATTCCAGGTATTCTCGCTTGCCAAACCCAAGGATATCGTTGAAGAGGGCGTTAAGTTCAGATCCCACCTCGACGGCTCCAGACAGTTCCTCTCTCCCGAGATATCCATGAAGGTACAAAACGACCTCGGCGCGGATATCATCATGGCTTTTGACGAGTGCTGTCCTTATCCCTGCACGCATGAATATGCTGCAAGATCTCTCGAGAGAACGACAAGATGGCTCGACAGATGTATCGATTCACATAAGAATCCCAATAAACAGGCTTTATTCGGAATCATCCAAGGTTCCATGTACGAAGACCTCCGCGCCATTAGTGCTGAACAGATCACTTCAAGAGATCTCCCCGGATTCGCCATAGGGGGAATCTCCGTAGGAGAGCCGAAGGACCTGTTCCTCAAGATGATAGACTGCACCGTTCCCCTCATGCCCGAAGACAAACCCCGCTATCTGATGGGCGTCGGAACTCCCGACTACCTCATCGAAGGTGCTCTTCGCGGTGTAGATATGTTCGACTGCGTTCTTCCAACAAGACTCGGCCGACACGGAACTATTCTTACACGACACGGCAAGAGAATCATCAGGGATAAGTGCTACGCGGAAGACTTCGACCCTATGGATCCTGAATGCGACTGTTATGCATGTAAGAATTATCAGGCCGCTTACGTTAGACACCTGCTTAAGGCTAAGGAGATGTTCGGTCAGAGACTTTGCACCTACCATAACATCTGGTTCCTCGTTAAGCTGATGGAAAAAGTCCGCGAAGCAATCGCCGAAGACTGTCTCGGCGATTTCAAAGAAGCTTTCTATAAAGACTACTACGGGAATTAAACTTTAAGCCTCATTTCCTGACCGGGTTTATGCCAGTCTCACGTTGTCGCCCGAACGGACTATCATCGTTACAGCTGTAAGATTGCCTTCCGACAGACGGTTCTTATCAGAGATACGGCACACAAGGTTATCCATCCACTCCTCTGCACTGTCGGATATGACAGCATCGGACAATATCGCTATATCATTGAGGTTGCGCTTGAATTCTCCGGTGCAGCAGATTACTCTGTCGCCGTCCTCGAGCGAAGTCTTGCCGTTGGGAAGCATCTTGAGCTCACCGTTCTGTACGATATAAGCGAAGACTTTGCCGTGGCGCTCGATGTTTATGGTATTATCATCGATCCTTATAAGCATATAGTTACGAAGATTTGTAAGGATCGGGTAGATCGACTCGGAGAGGTCCGTGAAGCGCATTTTCGAGCTGGCCTGCACGAGAGCCTGCACGGAGGCCTCATCAGCCACAGAGAACTCGGCTTCAGTAGGAAGGTACAGGATAGCTATGGTAAGCGCAGACGAATAGTTTACGAAGACGCTGTCGCGGTACTCTTCCTGCCCGCCCTTGTGCATAAGAATGTAGTTCTCGATCACAGAAGGCTCCTTTTGATCGTAAAGACGATCGCGGTGTAGTTATCCTGCTTTGGGCGCTTACGAGCAGCTACGGCGTGCTTTAGCTCGAGTGCCGTGGATGTCGCGGAGTCCTTAAGATAGTGCTTGATGTTACGAAGAGATATGGCATCGGTAAGGCCGTCGGAGCTGACGATGATCTTGTCGCCGTCAAAGATCCTTATTGGCTTCTTCGTGTATATGACTCTGGGATTCTTATTGCCCATGAAGTCCACGAGAGACCTCGCCTTGGGATTGCTGTAAGCCGTCTGTGTCTGCTTATTGTTACGGCACAAGGACTTAATGAGGATCGACATATAGTTCTGTCTGGGGTTAAGGATCGTGGGCGTTCCGTCGCGGATAAGGATGATGTCACTGTCACCGACGCTGTAATAATTCATGAAATTGCCCGTGATGTGGACCATGGCAAGCGTGGAACCGCCGTGGAGCTGATACTGATCGTACAAAGTATTAGACAGGCGCCTTAATTCGTCCGCATTCTGCTCGGAAGCGAAGAATGACATAGGGCACATACTCTCGACGAAGTCAGCGACCTTCTCCGATATCTCGCCGCCGTACTCCATACCGCCCATACCGTCTGCAACAAGCGCCGTAATGCCGTACTTACGGTAATCACCTAATGGAGAGATATAAACCGAGTCCTGCTGTGAAGGCCTCTTACCTATCTCGCAGAACCAGGCACAGTCAATATAAAGATCGTTATCGTCGGGATGGCCGAATCCGTCTTTCTTGATATAAACAACCGAAAACCAGATGAATACGGTCGTAGTCAATAAGAACAGGATTACAGCCGGCAGGATGAGCCCGTGCAGGGCCGGAAGATCTGCAA
>CAMNNN010000220.1 GCA_946545505.1 uncultured Clostridia bacterium | reverse complement strand
TCGATTCCCATCACCCGCTCCAAAGAATGACGGACACTTACGAGTGTCCGTTTTTTTGTTGCGATTACCCTGTATGTTAGAATTAATTATCTGTGAAAAGCGAGGTAATGCTGTATGAACGTGATGGTTACCGGTGCAGGTAAGGCTGTAGGACTTGGATTCAATTTTGTTGTCAGATACCTCGAGGCTGGAGATACTGTCGTCGCTACTATACGTAAGGACTGTCCCGAGCTGTTCGAACTTAAGAAGAAGTATGGCGACAAGCTCATTACGCTTACGATGGATATCGGTGTCACCGAGTCCGTCGAGGGAGCTGCTAAGGCTCTATCCATGAAGCTCGATCACCTCGATCTCATTATCAATAATGCTGTTCAGGTTTCTCCTGACTGTGATAAGGGATTTTTCGAGGCGAATCTTGATTATATTCCCAATACGGTCAATATAACCTCGGTAGGTGCCATGCGGGTAGTGAAAGCCTTCTATCCTATGCTTAAGAAGAGTCCGATGACTGCTCTGGTCATCAATATATCTTCCGAGGCGGGAAGCATCACTCGCTGTTACCGCACGGCACAGATTGACTACGGAATGGCGAAGGCCGCTCTCAACATGGCGACCATGAATATCTACAACACCCTGAAGGATGAACGTAAAGTCAACATCTTCTGCGTACATCCGGGATGGATCCGCACTGACGGCCGTGAGGACAACCCGGCGCCGCTGTCTTCCTACGAGGCCGCGGGAATTCTGCAGGAGCTTTTCGAGAAGAGAAGGGAAGACTTCGAGGGTCACCGCTTCATCACAAACGAGAACGAAGATTATCCGTTCTGACGGAAAATAAATTACGGGGGAAACACATATGGCAGACAAGAAGTTCAGTGTAATCGGTATCGCAGCCCTGATCGCGAGCATCGCGGCTCTGGGTGTGTCTTTATTTGTGTTGTGCAGCAAGCCTTGGCAGGGTTCGCTAAGTGAGCCGGAAGAGACGGTGGCACAGGACGAGATGACGCAGGACATCCAGTACGTCCTCTATGTAGGCACTAACGACAAGGATACGAACGAGCCCGTGTTCGAGCCTGAGGAGGCACGCGAGCACCTCGAAAACATCCTCACGGAGCACTTCTACGGCTTCACTATCCAGGAGGCAAGAGGCGGATGGGTTAACGACGACGGGTCTGTCGCTCACGAGTACACTCTCGTGGTTTACCTGTCGGATACGACACTCGATGAAGTGCATGCCGCCTGTGATGATCTCGTTACCGAGTTCAATCAGAGCTCTATCCTTATTCAGCAGAACGTTACAACGACAGAGTTCTACGGAGGCTGATAAAAGAGAGGTCTTACGGGCTTGTGCCGGCAATTTGCAAGGAAGATGTAATAAAAAAGACGACCTGTACTGTTAAACTAAAGGCAGTAATATAGGGGGACCGGCTTATGAAGAGATCTGTAATTGCCATTGTACTGTCGGCAGCGCTTCTGGTAAGCGCCTCTTCGTGTATGAGACGGCCGGCAGAGACATCAGGGGAGACCATCCCGCGTGTTACGGCGGGAACAACGCAGATGGACGAGACAGCAGAGCCTTCCGAGTCGATGCCATATTACAACATCAATGAGATGTATATAGAAGATGTCGAGAATGCACTGCTTACTGCCGCAGGTTCCGGAGAACCGATTATCGAGTATTCATATGACCTTGAAGAGAACCGTGCGATCGGCCTTCTCGATGCGAGAACTTATTCATATAACATCATGGAAGAGAATCCCGATGTGTTCGGAGGATTTAACATCCTTCTGTTCGACCCTGCGAATGAGATATTCCAGGGACTTCAGGTGGGCGATACCATACAGGTTTCCTATATGTTTAACGATGAGGTTATTACCGGAGATATGGTGGTAACGGCTATTAACGGCAATTATGTATTTTCCGCATGGGAAACGCCGCGCGGGGGCGGCTATAACGGTACTGCACCGTTCGCATGTGAAGAGATACAAGCCGCATATGAGCTTTTTATCTCGATGGATTCACAGTAAAACGACAAAGTCTGTTTGTATTGTTGCTTAAACGACACGAGAGGTGAACATTGATTATTGGTTCACCTCTTTTTCTTTGGTTTAATCAAATCATCAAAGGAAAACAAACACTAACTCTACTGAAAGAGGAGGATACTAAAATGAAAAATACAATCTTTACTTTGGATCTTGAGAAGCTCGATAAGGTCAACGGCGGTTCTACAACTCGCGTACCCAGCAAGTTCACTGCACTCAGAGAGCTTAGAGGCAGCGTAGTTGGATTGGCAGGTACCGGTTCTTGCCATCCCGGATTAATGGTCAATAACGCCCGATATTCATTTGGACGTGTTGAAGCACCTTTATTCTGATTACTTGAATATCAGGGGGCGGAGAATATAACTGAAGATTATATCTCCGAAGAAGATAACGGATAAAGGTATAAACAGGCCGAGGAGTTTTCCCCGGTCTGCTTTTTCTGTAGCTTTGAAGAATCCGGGGATAGCCCATTTGGCATATAGAACACCCATGATACCGAAGATGAGGATTGATCTGATGCAGACGTATCCTCCGATGTTGCCCCAGTTCCAGATCTCCACGTTATAATCCCACAATCTCATGCCGTCGAAGAAATGGTAGAGAACATAACCTGTTCCGAATTCTATGATGAATGATCCGATCATCGTAATAATGAATACTACAATCGGCTTAACCTTCCTTCTGTAAACCGCGAGAGTGAGAAACAGAGCTCCGAATCCGTAGATAGGGAGCCAGGGCCCGCCCTGACCTCTTCTGATGAAGTGTCCCTGATCTATGCGGTAGAAAAGCATCTCATATACCCATCCGATAACCGCACCGAGCATTGCAAGCAGAATGATGGTGATTATATCTCTTTGTTTGCGTGTCAGATCCTTGCTCATATTTACCATGATACACGAACTGGCGGCATATTGGTATTTGCTATTCTTTATTGT
>CAMNNN010000219.1 GCA_946545505.1 uncultured Clostridia bacterium | reverse complement strand
CATCGTGTTGGGTTCCGGACCTATAAGAATCGGCCAGGGCGTTGAGTTCGACTATTCCACGGTCCATGCTGTTAAGACGATACGTGAGCAGGGATATGAAGCTATCGTAATCAACAACAACCCTGAGACGGTATCAACAGACTATACAACTGCCGACAAGCTTTATTTCGAGCCTTTGACTGTCGAAGATATCATGAACATCATCGATCTCGAGAAGCCTGACGGAGTAATTACTTCATTGGGCGGACAGACAGCCGTTAACCTCACGGAGCCGCTCACTGCAAGAGGCGTTAAGATCATCGGTACCGGCAACGATGCCATGTTTGCCGCTGAGGACAGAGATGCTTTCGAAGGTGTTATCAAGAGACTTGAGATACCTCATCCTGAGGGCGTTGCCGTTACTAACATCGAAGAGGGTATCGAGGCCGCAGCCAAGATTGGTTATCCGGTGCTCGTAAGACCTTCGTTCGTTCTGGGCGGAAGAGCCATGGAAATCGTAGCGAATGAGAAGATGCTCGTTCACTACCTCGAGAATGCCGTTGCCGTTGATAAGGACAGGCCGGTACTCGTTGATAAGTACATCGTAGGTAAGGAAGTAGAGATCGACGCCGTATGTGACGGCAAGAACGTATTCCTGCCGGGTATCATGGAGCTCGTCGAGAGAACCGGTGTTCACTCCGGTGACAGTATCAGCGTATATCCTCCGTTCTCCATATCACAGAAGGTTAAGGATACTATCTGGGAATACACGAAGAAGCTCGGAGTCGGAATCGGTATCGTAGGTCTTTATAACATCCAGTTCATCGTAGACGATAAGGACGATGTCTATATCATCGAGGTTAACCCGAGAGCTTCAAGAAGCGTTCCTTTCCTGTCCAAGTCTACAGGTATCGCTCTCGTTGATATTGCCACCAAGGTAATGCTCGGACATGATCTCACAGAGCAGGGTTACGCGGATAAGGTTGCACCTGAGAAGAATTTCCACTATGTAAAGGCTCCCGCATTCTCTTATGAGAAACTGAACGGCATGGATGCTTATCTGTCGCCTGAGATGAAGTCGACAGGTGAGGCCATCGGTTACGACAAGAGCCTTAAGAGAGCTCTGTATAAGGCTTTGCAGGCTTCGGGAATTAAGATGAAAGAATACGGAACGGTTCTTGTTACGCTCGCTGATGAGGATAAGGAAGAAGCTTTGCCTCTGGTTAAGCGTTTCTACGAGCTGGGCTTCAATATCGAGGCTACATCGGGTACAGGAAAGTTCCTTAAGGAGCATGGTATCAAAACCCGTATCAGAGGCAAGATCAGTGAGGGAAGCGAGGAAATCCTCGATTCCATCCGCGCCGGTTACGTCAGCTATATCCTTAACACAAGAGCCGTATACTCCGGTGTCCACTATAACGACGGAGTCATGATCAGAAGATGCGCTATAATGAACGGAGTTACCATGTTTACGTCGCTTGATACGGTAAGGATTCTGCTCGACGTATTGGAGGATATCTCCCCGAGGATCAGCGTTATATAAGGAGGCAATGTCATGAACACTACCTTTGAAGATGTAATGAAGTACATCGAGGAAGAAGACGCTAAGTTTATCCGAATGGCTTTTCGCGATGCTTACGGAGTACAGAAGAATATCTCCGTAATGCCGGGTGAACTTAAGAAGGCGTTCGAGTACGGAATCCCGATCGAGGCACGTGAGATCGCAGGCTTCAGAGACTGCCCTTATGCGACACTCTACTTAAAGCCCGATGCGGATACTCTTTCCGTACTGCCGTGGAGACCTGACAGCGGTAAGGTACTCCGTATGTTCTGTGATGTATACACGCCCGAAGGTACTGTTTATGCTTCCGATACGAGAACGATACTTAAGGATGCCGTAGCAAGAGCCAAGGCCGCAGGTATCGAGTTCAGATTCGGTACAGAGACCGAGTTCTATCTGTTCTGCAACGACGAAGAAGGCAAGCCTACGAAGGAACCTTACGATCAGGCAGGGTATATGGATATCGCGCCTCTTGATAAGTGCGAGAACTTAAGAAGAGAGATCACGCTGTCCATTGAGAAGATGGGCCTTACTCCCGAGAGATCACATCACGAGAGAGGTCCCGGACAAAACGAGATCGATTTTCATTATGCCAAGCCCCTTAAGGCTGCGGATCAGATGACGACATTCAAGATGACGGTAAGGACAATCGCTGCAAGATACGGTCTTACAGCTGACTTCTCACCGATGCCCCTTGTCGGCAAGCCCGGTAACGGATATCACATCAATATCTATGCAGTGGATAAGGATGGTAACGACGTCGTAAGATATGCTGCTGCAGGTATCATAGAGAAGATCAGAGATATAACGATCTTCCTTAATCCTACGGACTCTTCTTATGCGAGACTCGGCAACAATACCGCACCCGATAAGGTTAACTGGGGAAACCGTGGAGAGTCGGAACTCATCTTCATGGAGACATTCAAGGATAAGACTAAGGTCGAGCTGAGAAGCCCTGATGCGGGCAGTAACCCGTATCTTGTCTATGCGCTTCTTATAAATGCCGGCCTTTACGGAATAGAGAATAAGCTGGAGCTTCCCGAACAGAATGACGAGGCTGGAACATTCCTTCCTGATTCGAAGAAGGAAGCGGCCAAGCTTGCTCGTGCGAGTGAATTCGTAAAGCAGTACGTACCCGAAGAGATCATTAAGGAATATACAAAGATCTGAGTTAATCCTGATGCCTAGACACGAAGACAGACATTATCGCGTGTTGGTTGTATCTTCCCGGGATCAGTTCGATTCTTATATAACCGAGACGATGCCTTCCGGGATGAATATGACCGCAGATATCAAGAGAAATGCAAGTGCCGCGAGGCGCCTGCTGCTCGAGCGCGAATATGATATCGTCATCGTCAACGCTCCGTTAAGCGATGAGACGGGCCTTGAGCTCGCTCTCGATACGGCTCCTAACTGTCAGGTCCTGCTCGTAACGCCCA
>CAMNNN010000218.1 GCA_946545505.1 uncultured Clostridia bacterium | reverse complement strand
CGGCGAAGATATCCTTGAATCTGTGGTCATATACCTTGGAGATAGTATCCTTGGTAGCGAACCAGAGGTCCTGCTTAACATCGAGAGCATACATGAAGCATGAACGTGCAAAAGCAGAGATAGACTTATCAGTATTGTGCATTCCCTGGATGATACCTGCATCCTTGAACTCGAAGATAGCCTTGCTCTCTTTTCTTCCGTCAGGATATGTAACAACGAGCTCTGCTGTAGCGGGGCCGTCTACCTGTAATTCGGAGTTTCTGTATACATCACCGTATGCATGTCTGGCAATCGTAATAGGCTTCTTCCAGCAAGTAACAAAAGGATTTATACCCTTTACGAGGATAGGAGCTCTGAATACGGTACCATCGAGCATAGCTCTGATCGTACCATTTGGGCTCTTCCACATCTGGTGAAGATTATATTCTGTCATACGCTGTGCGTTAGGGGTGATAGTAGCGCACTTAACAGCAAC
Source organism: uncultured Clostridia bacterium (assembly GCA_946545505.1). GTDB lineage: Bacteria > Bacillota > Clostridia > Saccharofermentanales > Saccharofermentanaceae > Saccharofermentans. The sequence continues at coordinate 2,525 of CAMNNN010000218.1, read as the reverse complement.
ACCCAATTCCTTGGTTCTATTAGCTGAATCGATCGTAACCTGATCGTTGGTTGCATCTCTGTTAGGTAAACCGAGGTCGAAGTACTCAGTCTTGAGGTCTACAAAAGGCAGAATCACAATATCTTTGATCTGCTTCCATACTACTCTTGTCATCTCGTCGCCGTCCATCTCAACGAGGGGCGTCTTCATTGCTATCTTAGACATAAATGTCCTCCATTATTTATTAACTGCATTATTTTAAAGTAATTACTTACCTGATGCAAGGACAATAAAGGACTCGAGACTTGCCCTCTCGTCAGCCGTTCCGTGCTTCAGGTCATAGTCATTTCTGAAGCACAGGTTATAAAGCTTGAGAAGTCTGTCCATGCTGTAATTTGAGGACTGTCTGATAAGTTTTGCCGCATTAAAGTCTCGCACTCCCGTTCTTTTGACCATAAGAGCTTTATTTTTCAGATCTTTAGCAGCAATTAACTCCCTCATATGTCTGGCTATCATGAATCTGATCTTCGGGAGAGGCTCTTTAAGCTTAATCAGGTTATCGAGCAGGACGAGAGCCTTGCCGGCGTCACCGTCGCCTACCGCATCTACGATCTTAAAGATATTCGCGTGGATATCGGGCTCGCAAAGCTCGTCAACGACGTTATAGTCAATGTTCACGGTATCGGTCGCTTTGCAATAGAGTGTTATTCTTCTTATTGCTGCCTCTATCATTCTCATGGATGAGTCATAGCGGCTTATAATGCTCTCTCCGGCTTCATAATCTATAGTTAGCTCTGACCTCGAGAAGCCCTTTTTGATGTAATTCATGAGAACGTTCTCTTCGAGGTGCTTAACTTCGCACATTATCCCGTTCTTATCGAATGCGTCAAAAAGCTTCTTCTTTCTCTTATCGATTTTGTCGGTAACGAACAGGAGAAGCGTGCTGTCCGGGATATTGCTTATGATCTGTGGAATCTTCTCTGTGGCTTCTTTATCAAAATCAAAATTAACGATCTCTACTACCCTCTTAAGTGAAGACCACGGCGGAAGCTCGATATTCTCGGATATACGCTCGATATTAAGCGCTTTACCGCCGAAATCAAGCTTTACCGAATCCATCTGCTCGAATCCTGCGGTCAGATACTTCCTTCTGATCGAATTAACGGCCATCTCGATGAAGTAATCCTCTTCACCGTATAAAAGGAAAAGATTGTCGTTTCCTTCTTTGATGGTCTTATTAAGCGTGTCAGTCGTAATTATCATTTGTTAAAGCCTTCCGAATTAGCCCAGCACCAGCAATATGCCTGTGTTCTTGAAGCGAAATTCTCACAAGTTGCCAGCATTTCCTTCATCTGCTCCTTCGTAAACCAGGACGCTTCAATCTCTTCTTCTGCTGAAGTGGAAGGAGCGAATTCGCCTTCGGCAACTCCGACGACTACAACAGATCTCTCATTAGTGATACCTACTGCACTGAAAGACATGGGCCAGATATCAGTGATCTTCGTGAGCTTAAGGCCTGTCTCTTCCCATAACTCTCTGGCGGACGCAGTCTGGTAATCCTCTCCGGGATCGATGAGACCAGCAGGAAAGTTATATGCATAATCACCGACAGCCATACGGTATTCTTTGTTAAGGAGAATCTTATTTCCCGTAACGTCATGAATTATAAGTACGACAGCCTGTGCGTTATGGTTCTGAAGATCCTCGAGAGTATTGACATCAGAAGATCTGCTGACCATCTCATAATTCTTGATGCTGCCGTCAGAAGTCCTGTACTTAACGTTATATCTTGTTATAAATCTGCTCTCGAACAGTTTCTCTATTCCTATAAATTCCATTAGTCTTCTCCCATTCTTTTCTTGATAATCTCTTCGCTGGCAACAGAATAGCCGAAGAATCCGAGCTTTTTACCAAGGAGGAAATACTCGCCATGGTTATAAGCCACCAGATTAGCTTTATCAAGACACAATCTGCCGCTGTCATCGAGAAGATATGAATCTGCCGTAACTCCCACGATGCTTGCCGTAATCAGATCATGTGAAGGAAGCTCGGTTACCGTCTCTACCTTGCATGAGATGGATACAGGTGATTCTTTAATGGCATAAGCATACTCGAGTCCCTCCGCCTTAACGGCATTAAGACCGCAGACTTCGAACTTATCGATATCTGCTCCGCTTTTTACTCCGCACAGGTCGCAGGACTTACACAGCTGCTTATTAACGAGATTGATGACAAACTCACCCGTCTCAAGAATAAGCTTATGTGAATGTCTTGATTTTCTTATAGAAACTGAGACCATCGGCGGTTCTGAGTTGATCGTTCCCGCCCATGCGACAGTGATGATATTGGGCCTCTCCTCTACCCTCTCAGGATTCTTTCCCGCACACGAGATCATTACAACGGGAACCGGGTTCAGTATAGTGGAAAGCCCTAATACAGTCTTGTCATGTTTTGCCATATATCCTCCTTAAGCAAGCGGCATCGCAGCGAAAAGTTCATGCGTCAGCAGGAAATCCTTAAATTCTACGCCGTCTTTGTAGCCTACA
>CAMNNN010000217.1 GCA_946545505.1 uncultured Clostridia bacterium | reverse complement strand
TAAGATTCGGGATGATCACGCATACACACGAAGAGACGATCTTCCCGTCGATCTCATTTACAATGATGTGATGATTATCATCATTCATAATCGTATCCCACACAGAAGACAGATGCTCATCCATATCAGGAACACTGTCTTCATGAAGATACGTATAAAGCTGAAGCAGCTGCTCTAACTCATCGCGTCTGATCTCTCTTACCATGTCCTTGCCCCCGATCAAAGTTCGCGTCTCATTACATCGTAGCAAAGGTAATCGCCGTTGGAGGTCTTTATCTTGTTGTACTCCGTTTCTTTATACCCGCGCTTTAAGTAGATGGATTTCGCAGGAAGTGAAGCATCGATAACCACCGCATCATAAGCGGAAGCGATCTTCTTCTCAGCAAAATCCATGAGTGCTCTGCCATAGCCTTTATGCTGGTATGAGGGCAGTACAAACAGCCTGTTGATCCCATTTCCTGCGACCGTTACTGTTCCTGCTGCCACCTCTTCTGCTTCCAGAAGATAGACGCACCCTTTCTCTATATCTTCCCTGATTCTCTCATCCGAATGATGAGCACTGAAGAATTCGACGGCGCCCTCAGGATAGTAATTCGGATATACTGCCCTTATCGTAGTCTGCGTAATATCGCGGACTGCTTCAAAGTCATTTATATCGGCAGGTCTGATGTTATTTGTCATGCGATCTCATTCTCCGTTATAAACTTCGCTAGCGTCTGCCCGAGTTTTATCTGATCATCGGGATCCAAATGACATCCGTCTGCATCGGAAGCCTTAACGTACTTAGAGGCATCAACGAACGATGTGCCGTACATGCCGGCCAGCTTCTCATACCATCCGGCAAGCTCCGACGACACCTTACATGCATTCTCATAGCCGAAGCTGTCGCCCAGCCACGAATCCTTTATCGCATCCGATATAAGCGGCGGTGACACAAGTATTATCTTAAAACTGTTCTGACATCTGAACTCGTTATAGGCCTTGATCTTCTCTAACATGATCTGCATCTCGCCTGCGATGTCCATAGATGAATAAGAGAACTTACGCTTGCAGTCATTCGAGCCTAACATGATTATCACTATATCAAGAGGAGTATGTGTCTCGAGACAAGGGCCGATATATTTAAGTCCGTTCTTCTCTCCTTCTGAAGGATCATCAGTCGCTATCGTGCGTCCGTTCTGACCTTCCTCGATGATCTCATAATCATCGCCTAAGATCTTGCCCATCACACGCGGCCATCTATTATCTTCATCAAACCTGACTCTGTTAACAGGATCAAATCCCCAGGTCAGCGAATCTCCAAAACACAAAACTCTCTTCTTAGCCATAGTTCAACACCTCTTCAGATGTCATTTTACCATTCCGCCGTGGAACACACATTCATAGACTTTGACGTCGCCTTTGTATATCTCCTCATATCCCTGAAACCATGTAAAATCACCGGTCACATTACACTTATAAAGATACTCGCCCGACTGATAGAATTCAGGACCGCGGTAGGGCATCTTCTCATCTGCGGCACGCAGAGCCTCCTTAAGGAAATTCCCGCTGAATCCGTCACTTAACACACGGCCCATATAGTTCATTGCATAGACCGTCACGCCATCCTTCCAGACCGCCTCTTCACCCGCGAACTTCTCGCCTCCGACGTAAGTGTCGTGATACATAAACTTGCCGTTCTCGTAGCGGAAGTCATGCGTCCCGGGACGCGTGGAATCCACTTCATTCTTAAAAGCAGCATACGTATTCACATTCGCTTCAAGCCTGAACGCGATGAGCTCATCAAGATCTGTATCCGGCGCAGCCTTAATATTTACTGAACAGTCCTGATCTTTGACCAGATAATCAACACTTACATTAAGAAGATTGCTTATCTCGATGAGATTGCCGATATCGGGATATACCTGCCCTGATTCCCACTTCGCGACTGCCTGTCTGGAGACATTAAGCCTCTCGGCGAGGGCCTCCTGGGTAAAGCCTTTGTTTTTGCGCAGCACCTGCAGTTTTTCTGAGAAAATCATTTTCGCTCACCTCCAAGGAAAGTCTACAAAACGAATATCCTGCAGACCACCAATCGCAAGTTGCATTTACGCAACCTGTGTTATACCCTGATGAACCCCTGGTCTGAAGAAGGCAGGTCCTCGGAGACGTATCTTTCCACTCTCATATGAAGGTCATACTTATCGCGAAGGGAAGCTATCGTCTGCATCATAGGAGACGCGTGGTGAACGTCGATCGCCTCCTGACTCTCCCACGCATCTATGAGCAGGACTGTCTCAGGATCGTTCATTGGGAAGAAATACTCGTAGCGCACATTTCCCTTCTCGGCACGGATCTTGTCTGCAGTTCCGCTGCTCTCCATCTCCTGTGCAAACTTCTTCGCATTTCCGTTTGTGCCTGTGTAGTAAAGATTAACTGTGATCATATTATTCCCCCTGTTGATTAATTATATCTTCCATATCACTCCTTCTCGAAGAACACTATGTCCATATTATCGTTTATCTTCTGAGGCTCACCGACTCTCCTGTAGCCCATCTTCTCGTAGAGGTGAATGTTGCCTTCCTCCTGCAGTATCGTGTCGAGACTCCAATTGTCTGCGCCGTGTATGCGTTCTGCTTCCTTCATGGCAAGCCGGGCGTAACCCCGGCCTCTGTACTCCGGCATTATCCACAGGGGCGATATCCTCTTGCGCGTGCCGTCTTTAAGGTCGATCACACGGATGACGCCGACGTCTTCACCTTCAGCTTCTATGAAGTAGTAGATCGAGCCCGGCATATCAAACCTCGTTTCGACTTTCTCCACACTTTCAGCTGCAGGGCTCGTATCGTAATCTCTGTACTTCTCCAGAAGCTCCCGAAAAGCCTCCGTCTGCATCTTCCAGATCTTCACGATATCTTCCCGCACGGCTTTTCTTAAAGTAACCTCACCACTCATAAATGCCTCACAAAGCACGCAGACTATATAATGTTATTCTATCATGTATTGTTCTTCCATCCTTCAC
>CAMNNN010000216.1 GCA_946545505.1 uncultured Clostridia bacterium | reverse complement strand
AGTACCAAGCTGTATGGAACATCGTTGTTCCGTTGATAACGGAAATATACTGATTGTATCTTGTCTGTCCGTTAACTACCTGTGCACCCCATGACGCACCCTTGGAGATATTGAATGTTCCCTGAGGTGTCTCGGAACTCGGTGCACCTGTTGAACATCTCATAGCCATAACGGGGATGTTGTACTGTCCGCCGGGTGTATCCTGAGCATAAACGATGATCGTGTTTGTCTGAAGGTTAAGCGAGAGGAAGTAAGATGTCTGATTTCCGATCAGGCTGCTTACGTTCTGAACGAGTCTGTAGTTATCGTCGAAGTAGTACTTAAGACCGTCGATGAACTTCCATCCCTTTACGGCCTTACCGTTGTTCTCGGGATCGAAGTAATATCTGTAGCCGTCGTACCTCTGCCAGCCCGTGAGCTTGATGCCCTGATCGTTATAGAAGTAGACACCGTCGGATTCACGGGAGAGTCTTCCTGTGTTTGTAGGAGCGGTAGCGGCTGTTGAAGTTGTTGTTGCTGCAGGTGCATTCTGAACGGCAGCGGTTGTGCTCGCATCAGCATTAAGTGTTCCTACTGCGATGTTATATGCCTGACAGATCTGAGCATACTCCTGCGAACCTACAAAGCCTGCGAGGATATTGACTCTTGCAGTTCCGCCTGCGAGGAAGTTCAACCAGTACTGAAGTCCTGCGGGGTCGCACTCACGACCGAGGATAACATTGTAAAGAGTCCTTACGTACTGCTCATTGCTTGTGTTAAAGCTTCTGTACTCTGCACTCTCGAAGAAACCGTAAGCGCATGTGGCACCTGTTGTCTCACCGCTTAAGATCCTTGTCTTCCAGTACTCGTAGCCTGCGGCCTCGGATCTTCTGCCGAGTACCATTGTGTACATTCTCTCAACGAACTGTCCGACGTACTCGTCACGCGTCAAAGCGCTGACCGGAGCAGCCTTCGGGATCATGCAAACAAAGCTTGCTATCACCAGGACAGTCGAGATAAACTTGACCAGCTTTTTTTTCATAATCTCTCTCCTTAAAATATTCCTAGAAGTATTCTTAAAGTATTCCTTACAAATAATTCTAACAATACTCTTCAGAGGGACTATTTAAATTAGATTACAAATTGTTTCAATTATGTTACACGTCCGTCGGATCGTGACCGTAGTCTCCGTTGATACGGATAGCGGGAACAGGCTGCGGCCTGTCGAAAGGCGCGGGTTCGTTTGAAGTGAACAGATATACATTAGATGTATTCGCGCAGTTCTCGTAGATCCACCTCGCATCAGCCACACAGAGCCTGACGCAACCGTGTGAAGCCGGATTTCCAAGGCGGTTATACTGGCTTACCGACAAAGAGTCGCGATTGCCGTTCTCGTGATACCAGCATGAATGGAACAGATAGTTGCCGGATATCTGACATGTGTACTGTCCGTATACCCAGGATCCGTCATTACCGAGAACGCCCCAGTAGCTTCCTCTTCTTATAGGATATGTACCTTCTATATTATCGTAGCCTGCCCTTGCGGTTGAGCATACCATGGCCCTTACGGGAATGTTATAAGGACCCCCGGCAGTCTCCTGAGCGTATATCATAACAGTCTGTGTTGCATGATTGACCGTTACATAATAAGAAGATTGACGGCCGATGAGCGAATCGACGTTCTGTACCAGTCTGTGATCGGAATCAAAGTAGTACTTAAGTCCGCCGATATAAGTCCATCCCGATGCCGCACGTCCGGTCGCAGGATCGAAGTAATAGCGGTTGCCGTTGATCCTCTGCCAGCCTGTAAGACGGGTTCCGGATGTGGAATTGAAGTAGAGGTTTCCTTCCTCATCCGTTACCAGATTACCGGGATTACCGATCATGACGACATTGGGATCCATAGGGATCTCGCCTCTGGTAATACCGTAGGAATTGCATATGGAAGCATACTCATTGGAGTTAACAAGACCTGCAAGCACATATATCCTCGGCGTGCCTCCCGCGAGGTAACTTAACCATGTGGAGAGTCCCTCCTGATCTGCCGATCTTCCGAGTATCACCGTATAAAGAGTGCTGATGTACTGCTCATCCGATTTATTCTTAGCCTTGTACTCGTCGCTCTCGAAGAAGCCGATCGCGCAGTCCGCTCCCGTGAGCTGACCGCTCAGTATCCCCTGAGACCAGTAGTTCATACCGTAAGGATCGGATGTCCTTCCGAGTACCTTCGTGTACATTCGTTCAACAAACTGCCCGACATATTCTTCACGAGTCGTGGCGTTTACGGGAACCTTGAATACAGAAAAAAGAACTGTCGCAGTAAGTATCGCGGCCATCGCCCTGAGCACTCTTGTAATCTTCATACGCTCTCCCTTATTGCAACAGGCCGCACCGGACTAACCCGATACGGCCTGCAGTTATTCAATATACTACTCTTGGCAGAAGAACATCAGTCTTCAGCATGCGTCTCCGCTGCCCTTGCTTCTGCTTCTGCAGCCGCAGCATCCGCTTCAGCGTTCTTACGCTCGATCTCGTCGAGATACTCATTATCAAACATAGCAGCATTCTCGGACGAAGGATCGTAATCCTCACCGGTCAATATCTTGCTGTTTGCCTTAACAACAGGAACAGCCGTGATATCTCTGTACTTGGCAACACCTGTACCGGCAGGAATGATAGAACCGATGATAACGTTCTCCTTCAAGCCGATGAGCGGGTCGATCTTGCCCTTAACGGCTGCGTCCGTAAGAACTCTTGCCGTCTCCTGGAAGGATGCGGCGGAGAGGAACGAATCCGTAGCAAGTGAAGCCTTCGTGATACCGAGAAGCTGTCTCTTACCTGTAGCAGGCTTAAGACCTTCGTCCTTAGCCTTCTTGTTAGCGGCCTCGAAGTCGAGGATATCAACTGTTGTACCGGTCATGAATGATGTATCACCCGGATCGTCGATACGAACTCTTCTCATCATCTGACGTGTGATAATCTCGATATGCTTATCGTTGATGCTAACACCACCGCTCTTATATGACTTGATGA
>CAMNNN010000215.1 GCA_946545505.1 uncultured Clostridia bacterium | reverse complement strand
TTGTTCTCAAGGATGAAGTAGATGTTACCCTCACCGGAATTAGAGCTTGTGATAAATCCTGAACCGGAAGCGTTAGGGCACTGGATTCTGATATCACCTGTTACATAGATGATTACATCAGATGCTGTAGGGCAGTTGATGAGGTGATCTACTGTACCGCCGCTTGTCTTGAGGTAAGCACCTGAAGGGAGTGTTGTAATGCTGGAGAGGTTAATCTCAACTGCATCATCCTCGTGACCGCAATAACCGCCGTCAGCAACAGATCTTGCTACTTCAGTTGTTGTATCAAGCTCATCGTCGTTTACATTGAGGTAGTTAGCAATGTCTGAAGAAACCTGATCACTACCATTGGCAAAGCTTGTCCACGTACCGGGTCTGGAACCCATGTGGGAAACAGCTCCGGGACCATCGGAACCTGCAGCCTCATAGTAAACGGAACCGCTGATACCGAAGCTACCGCCGATGCTTGCTGTCCAGTTGTCAAATCCTGTTGCAGTCGTGTTGTATGTAAGACCTGTAGCAGGATCGTCGATATCTCTGTTATCAAAGTACATATTATTTACAGTAGGAAGAGTCAGCGAAGGGCTGTGGTCTCTTGTGATAGGATTGCCATCCTGATAGATAGGTGCATTCGTACCCCAGAAGTAAACATTACCGCGAATATGGCTATTAGCCTCTGATGTCTGGGATGTGGAGTGGAACTCGAGACCTGCATTCTGACCAACGAGGTAAACATCTCCAGCGAATACAACATCACGGAGATAAACAATACCGTCAGAAATGAGTGTACCGTAGAATCCGGAACCGTCCTGATCAGATGTTGCACTGCCGTGGATGAACATTACGTTATCGTCAGCAGCATATCCGACCTGATCACGCTGATCATTGCTTGTGATTTGGGAAGCATCAAGACCGAAGTTACAGGAGTTGAGCATCTGAGCATCACCGAGGTTAACCGTAAGATTGAACATAGGGGAAGGTGTTCCCTCACCTGCATTCTTCTGAAGAACCAATGTATAATACTGAACCTCACCGCCGATATCGCACTTACACTCGATACCGATCTTAGAAGGATTACCGGCTGCGTCCGTATCAATTGTATAGAAATATGCAGTGGAATCAGTCGCTGTTCCGTTCACCATACCGGGAACATCGGCGGAATTAAAGCGGATAAGCGTATTACCCTTGGCAAGTCCCACCAGCTCAGTATCACTTAACTGCTGAGCATAAATAGCCTGCCAGATCGACTGTGCCAGTGATGTAACTGTAAGTCTTGCCTGGTCTGACTTCGCATTCGAATAAACTCTCTGTCTCGCAGAGATAGAGATCATCAGGGACGTAGTGATAAAAATCAGAGCCACCGCTACGATGAACAAGATCGTAACGAGGATTACGCCCTTCTTGTCGTCTGCTAACCTAGTGCTTTGCTTGTTAGTCTTACGCATAAACAGGTCCTTCCTCAACTGTATTACACCCCGCGCCTAATATACATTACGACGCATTTACACCTATATACTTATCATCGATTATAAGTCATGAGTTTTTTATTTTCAATATGAAATAACATCAAATTGACACTTTTTATTCATATTTTATTCAAGTTTCAGCCGTTATTTCAGGTGTGGGCTCCGGCTCAGGCTTCGTCACCGGTTCTCCGTCTATGCCGAATTTCTCGAATTCTTCCCTCTTGCTGGCCGCCAGATAATAGTCCGGCTGGGTCGCGAACCTCAGTACCGAAGCCGCGTAGTACTTGCCTTCCCTGTTTTTCTTGATCCTTGTCCTGCAGAAAAACTCGCCGTCTCCCGGGCAGTCATAGAGTGCGTAAACGGATTTACGGATGCGGAAGGGCTCCATCTTGATATTGAAGTTCCTGCCGCATATCGGGCATTTCACGGAGAACCCGGATACAAGCGATAAAGCCTGGGACGCGTGCTCACACGGAGCTCCCACCTTCGTATACTCACGCTTGATGTCGCAGTTTACGGAAGAACTCGAGATGACGCTTAATACCTCACTCGTCTGATTTCTTCTGAAGATATTCTCCATGATTCTCGCGGTGTACTTGGCATCTGCGGTGGCACTGTGGAAGTTCTCTTCCTTGGGAACATTATAGTAGTCCACGGCAAACTCGACGCTTCTCTGCTTGCCCTTCTCAGTCGAGAACGTGGAGAACAGAGGCTGCACATCAAGGAAAAACATACCGATACGGTCGTCCATGCCAAAGAACTTAAGGTTCATCTTGAGCATGTCGGTGTCGTTATTGCCCCATCCTGCAAGAATGGCATCGGTGCCGCAGAACTCGCGGAACTTCGTGTAAGCATCCTCGAAGGACTCTCCGCGGGCAAGGTCCGCGTTGGTCTTATGCGTAACTTTCTTTACGTGGTAATGAATGGTCTTGTAGCACACCGGCTTGATGTCGCATGAGAATACACCGTGCTCGATAAGCATGCCGTCGAGGGAAACGAGCTTTACGGCGCCGATCTCGATGATCTCTCCCGTAAGCGTGGATACGTCAAAGCTATACTCTTTGCCCGGGAGCGGCTGATTCCACTCGAGGTCAAAGACGATAAAAACATCGCCGTCCTTAATTTTCCTGCTGAGCATCCGGTTCTTTCCTGACCATTTCCTTGTGAATAAACACATTATAGATTATTACACCTAATGATAATACCCATAACACTGCCGACACAACGGGTACTGCTGCGGAATTAGTTACCTTGACCATATAATCCGCGCTGCCGTCACCGCGGAACACAGCCGCGAGTCTTCCCGCGAAGCCGAACGTCTCGGACGATACTCTGCCGTCCTGTCCTGTGATCCTGATGTCGTAGTTATCACCGTAAGGAACGGAGGTTACCACTGTCATATAGGAATCATAAGCTGAGCCTGCCTCACCTCCGATGAGAGCTTCGAACCCTTCCATGGGACGGACCGTCTCTCTTAACTGATCCATCACCTCCGGATCCGCACGCCATACACTGAACACTTCAGATTCCGAAGACGTCGTTCCTACAAGG
>CAMNNN010000214.1 GCA_946545505.1 uncultured Clostridia bacterium | reverse complement strand
GAAGGATAAACTTCGAAGGGCACGTTCTTCCCTTCCATAAACGCCCTCGTCTCAGGGGCTATGGAATCAAGGTCACCTACTATTCTGTCAGGAATAATGCCGCATGAAGCAGCTACGTTTGCACCACTGTCTGCAGCTATTACAAGATCACACGATTCAGCTATGGAAGCTACTCTGCCCGGATCTATACCGGGACCGCCTGCGAAGATAACGGCTCTCATCAGAAAGTTACGCCGATAAGCTCGTACAGTTCCTTGGCGGCAAGGCCGGGATTCTCTTTACCGAATACGGCGCTGCCTGCTACCAGAAGTTTGGCACCTGCACCTGCAGCTTCCTTGATAGTCTTCACATTAATACCGCCGTCAACGGAGAGGATAGCTTCGGAACCGTTCTCATCAAGACGCTTTCTGTAATCTGCTATCCTTGCAGTGGATTCGGGGATATAAGACTGTCCGCCGAAGCCGGGACGAACCGACATGACGAGTATAAGATCAACAGCCCCCTTCTCGAGGAAAGGATAGATGGCCTCAGCAGGCGTATCAGGATGGATAGAGATGCCTGCCTTCTTACCGAGGTCACGTATTCTCTTAATAAGCTCAAAGGGCTCATTTGTGCACTCTACGTGGAATGTGATGTAATCGGAACCTGCTTCTGCGAACGGCTCAATGAACTCTTCGGGATTCGTGATCATGAGATGAGTATCGAGAATAAGATCACTGTGCTTGCGGATAGACTTAATTACGGGCACGCCGATAGTAAGATTAGGAACGTAGTGCCCGTCCATGACATCGAGATGCAGGAACTTGCAGTAAGGTGTGATGCTCTCTACATCCCTCATAACATAGCCGAAATCAGCCGACAGAAGCGATGGTGATAACTCGTACTCTCTCATTTGTATCCTCCCGCAGAATTAGGTCTTCTGCTGTATAAGTATTCGTAGAATTCGCGGTATCTGTCGTATCTTCCCTCATCGATGCCGTCACCTATGAGTTCTCTTACGTGACACTGCTTCTCGGCGATGTGTCTGCAGTCTGCGAACTTGCATTCCGAAGACGCTGCCCTCATCTCGGGGTAGCCTCCGGATACATCTGTATATAATACACCAACCTCGAAAAGATCAAGAGACGTAAATCCGGGAGTATCCGTTATAAACCCGTCCTCATACTCGAAAAGCTCAGCATGCCTTGTAGTGTGCTTTCCTCTCTTAAGCCTGTCGGAGATGTCGCCTACCTTCATGTTCCCTTCACCGAGAAGGTTGTTGCAGAAGGTGCTTTTACCCACACCTGAAGGACCTGCAAGACCTGTAAGACCGGTCTTGATCAAAACCTTGATATCATCCGGGACAGGTTCGTCCTTCGTCATGGGGAAGCAGTCAAAGCCGGCATTCTTATAGATGGACACATATTTATCCGCAGACTCGGGATCCTTATCGCTCTTCGAGAACAGAATCACAGGCTTAATGCCGAGCTGTGCCGATATGATAAGCATCTTATCCAGAAGCTTAAGATCCGGAACCGGATCTTCGCATGCGAATATCAGAAGAAGTGTGTCGAGATTGGCAAGCGGCGGCCTTATGAGGAAGTTCTTACGAGGAAGTATCTTCTCCAATACAAAAGGGATATCGGGATCTCCCGATTCCCCTATGAGCACTTTATCACCGACGAGAGGTGTCATCTTCTTAAGTCTGAGATTACCTCTTATCTGGCAGAGCCTGTAAGAGCCGTCAAGACATCTGACGGTAAAGACTCCTCCGACACCTTTGGTGATTACACCTTCAAGCTTATCAGGCATGAATTATCCCGGAGGAGGCATATTCGGATCGTACTGTACGGGCTCGAATACAGCCGTATAGTTGATCGTGGTCGCAGTTAACGGATCTCCGTCGGGATCGTAAACAACAAAGGAATATACATTGGACTCGGTAACAACGTTGTTGTAAGGATCGAGCCATCTGGCGAATCTGTAACCTTCTGCAGGAGTAGCAGTAAGTGTAACTGTCGTATTGACGTCGTAAGCACCGCCGCCTTCAGCCGTTCCCTGACCGGAAACCGTTGTCATAACGTTAACCTGTGAAGGTGTAGGAGTAGGTGTTCCGCCTCTTTGTACATCTTCCCATGTTCCAACATAGAGAGTAATGGAAGATCTTCTCGGGAGTGTGATACCTGCAACAGGATCAGTCAGAATGATGAACTGCTGGCTCTCAGGCAATACGATAACATCTGTAGCGCCCTCGATATGACCGATATTGATCTCCTCCTGCTCGAGAAGTGTTCTTGCTTCCTCAAGTGTAATACCGTGCAGATCAGGTACAGTAGAACTTGTAGGAGCCTTGGCATAGACGATAACTACAGAAGAACCTACTTCTACAACGGAACCTGCGACAGGCTCTGTTCTTAATACCTGTCCGGGATCGAAGTCGGAATTCGTCTCTTCAAGGACACTTACCTGAAGTCCGAGTGAGGACAGCATCGAATAAGCCTCGTGGAAATCGAGTCCGGAATAGTTACTGAGCGTAATAGTCTCAGCCTCTCCCGCTACTACCAGGATAATCTTATGAATCTCGGAACCGCCTGAGATAACAACACCGGGGTTGATATTCTGGCTTATGACGGTGCCGACGGGATAAGCTGTTGTTACCTGCATCTGGATCTCATAAGAGATACGGTTAGCCTCAAGCTCAGCTACAACCTCCTGATAGTCTCTGCCGACATACTCGCCTACCGTATAGTCGTTATTATCTTCGATATGTGTAGCCGTAGAGATAGAGCTTATGATCAAAGCAGATACGCCGACCAGAACACCGACAATAAGAAGAACAATGAAGATCAGGAGAATATTATCTCTTAATCTCGACAGTCTTCTTGCCTCGGCAGACTTCTCAAGATCCGTGATCTTGTCGTAGTTGGGATCCTGTCTAAAAGATACCGTACCCGAAGGCTGCTTAGGTTCCGGTTCCTCGGCACCTGCGCCGATAATACCGTAAACACCATTAGGATCTACCATGAGAGCATCGAGTTCAGTTACCATCTG
>CAMNNN010000213.1 GCA_946545505.1 uncultured Clostridia bacterium | reverse complement strand
TACCGCAAGAGCATGTCCAACCTGCCGCTGCCGGAGCCGGTGCAGGTGCGGGTGCAGGTGCTGCCTGAGGCTGAGCCTGCTGCTGCTGACCCAGGAACTGGAATGCGGAGTTCATTCCGCCGCCCATCTGGCCCATGCCGCCTACCATACCCATGCCCATAAGGCCGTTAACTGCACCGTTGGCATTGCCTGCTGCAGTATTCATAGCCTGTGTCTGGCCGAGTACAGCCTGAGCTGCGAGAGCGTTAGGATCAGCACCGAACATCTTGGACTGGTCAACCTGCTCGATTCTCTCTCTGGACTTATCATCAGGTGTGATACCGCCGATAGCAACGGAGGATACAACAACACCTCTGTTCTTGAGCCACTCTTCATCCAAAGCGTCCTGCATATATGTACGGAGCTTGCCCTGGTTGGAAGGCAGGTCAGCGAACATGATCTTGTCAACTGTTCCGCACTTATTGAGAACCTCGGAGAAGTTATCCATGAACTCGATTCTGGGTTGCTTAGGATCAGCAGGAGAACCCATGAACTGAGCATTTGTATACTGACCTCTGATATTTCCTACCTGAGATGTGAAGAACTTTACAGGGTCCTTGATCTGGTAAGAGAATACACCGTTAAGTCTGATGTAGATGTTTCTGTACTCAGGATCGTGATAAGGAAGAGCGGAAGGTGTTCCGTACTTCTGGTCACGGATCTCAAGCATATTGACGAAGTAGATTCTCTGCTGAGTTGTGATCTCTCCGCCTGCCTTCATACGGTTCCAAGTCTCGCCTACGAGCTTCTTAGCTGCATCGAGGAAACCGTCGTTACCTGCAAATACTGAAGGTGCAGATGAAGAATCCCATGTATACATACCGGGCTGGATAGTAAAGTCAACGACCTTACCGTTATCTACCATGAGCAATGCAGTGTTCTCAGGAACAGCGATCATCGCGCCGTTAGTGATAACTTCAACATCACCCTTGTTGTGTCCCTTCTGCATCTTTCTTGCACCCTGACGTACAAGAACGTCCTGTCCGAGCGAGTCACATGTAAAGAACTCTACGTACTGATCCGCGATTACGGATGTAGCAGAATCGCCGATGGCGCCCATGACATTAGAAATCAATCCCATATTCATATCCTCCGATAAAAAGTTATGCGGTGTTTAGAACATCTGCTCTAAGACACCGCAACTATTTTATCATATTCAGGTTAATATGAACAAATATATTTAAGGAAATTTTCCGCCTTATGAGGCAGTTCAGGCCGCCGTCTCCTCTAATACAACCGTCTCCTCCACAGGATGATTCTCACCCGCAAATCCGTCGGTTATTCCGTCACCCTTGTTGGGGTTAACCGTCGAGTAGATAAAGTCGCCGATAAAGATAACGACCAGGATGACCGCCACGGGAAGCAGCTTCATAGGATTAAACTTACGGACAACATCATCGATCAGCGGTGACAGCAGATAGATAAATGCCAGACCGGCGACACCGAATATGAGAAGTCCTTCAGCACAGATTCTGCCGTTAATGTTAAGGAAGAATCCGTCGTAGTTCCACCATTCCGCTCCGAAAGCATACTCCAGGATTACACTCGTTCCGTATTCGAGAGCTCCGCACAACGCCATAGTCGCGAAGAAGTGCCTGGAAGGCGACTTACGCAGCGGGAAAAGGAAGATCAGGATCGCGATTCCGCCTGCACCGTAAATGGGAAGCCACGGGCCGTGCAGAACGCCTCTGTTGATGTAGTGACCCTGCAGCATGTAGTAGTAGAACACTTCCCAAACCCAGCCGAAGCCCGAGTAGATGAAGAACATGATCACGAGCGAGATAACCGAATAGTGGCGCATATAATGAAGCGATGCGAACCTGTTACCCTTGCCGGGAGCCTCATACCAGGGAGACATCTTCGTGGGGTAACTTATTCCGTCGAGCTCATCCTTCAGGGAATGGTAGCGCTGCCGGCTTGCCTGGTTCTCTTCATACTTCATCTCGTCATCAGTGTTCCACAGGACGACACCGAAATGCTCAGCGAAAAACTTCTTGGCACCCGTTAAGCCCTTCAGCTCATACTCAGGCGAGGCAAGCACATGCACGGCCTCCGAGTAAGCGCCCTTGAGCCGTGTTACGTCAGCCTTTTCGAAGAGGTAACGGTCGTTAAGGAACTCGCTTCCCGGAATACTCATGTCGACGGCATTCTTACGGATAACGGTATAGAACTCGGAATGAACGCACAGCTTGTATGCGTTGCAGAAGAACATATCCGACAGACCGACCGTGATTACCGAGAGGATTCTCCAACCGAACATCGTAAGGTCATTGATAAAAAGGTCCATCTTATAACCGAGAGTCATGTGCCAGGAAAGCTTGATGGCATCCCACGGCTTGATTCTCGGATTCTCGGCAACTATGAACGGTACCATGAACAGTCCGTAATAGATGACAGGAAAACCTACGATCGTAACGATCGATAATAATTCGAAGATAGTAACGAGTGTCATGGCAAGTGCAACACGGACCCAGGACTTCGAACGCGAGATGTAGATGAATCTGCTGATAGGAACGGTCTTATAGAGTCTCCCCTCGAGCACCATTCTTCTCATAACAACCATATAGACCAGTTGAACGAACATCCAGAATGCTACGGCTGCGACAGAAGCGAGTATGATCATGACTCTGTCGGCAACGCTCTCGGACCCCACAATGTTAAGAACTACGGAAGATACAGTGGAAACCACGGTACCGGATCCGAAGATATCGATGATCTGGTTGATGGTACCTGCGGATCTCGCGAACACCTCATCCTTCTTCTCATCCTCGAGTTCAACAGTCTCCGACAATTCCCTCAGGACCTCATTTACGGTCGAACCTCCGGTCAGCGATGCAGCCTTCTGCTCCTGTTCGATAACTACATCTTCATATCCGTTGAACAGTGCACTCACCGGGTCTGTTCTTACACCAATAAGGTTATCGGTATTAACAAACTCTGAACCAATCAATGCCGCGACCAGACACATCAGAATGACTATGAAATAGTGTTTACCT
>CAMNNN010000212.1 GCA_946545505.1 uncultured Clostridia bacterium | reverse complement strand
GTAAGGCGGGAAGAAAGCATTTGTTGCCATTGTGAGCTTGCCGGCAGAAACAGTTGTGAACTCGCCTTCAGCAACCTGAGCGGGAGCCTCAGAACAACCGGCCATGATGAATCCCAGGCTGGCGATAAGAGCAAGGGAAACTGTCTTGATAATGTTCTTGTTCATGATAATACCCTCCTGTCTAGTTAGACATCATTGATTATAGGACCTGAAGGAGGGTCAGACCAATTCGGTATTTATATAAAAATATAGATTATTCAGTGTCTGAATTGAGCAATTTAGCAACGAATTCTTCGGCTATGGCCGCACTGTTGCTGCGCCAGGCTGCGAGGATCTTCTCCGACTGCTCCGCCGGGACCTTGAAAGAACAGGAGAAATCCCGTCCGTCTCCGGTGGCTGTTAATGTGACTTTACGGGTGCCGTCGCCGTCCGCTGAAGGAACGCTGAAAGCCTTGACGGAGTTCATCTTACGGACTTCCTCGTTAAGTTCGGAGGCGGCCTTCTTAAGGTAGCCTAAGGTCTGAAGATTGAGAGTGGATTCGATGTCCTCGAGGATAGCTTCGCCGCCGCGGGTGATCTTAAGTGTCTCGTTGGTCCCGACAACTTCGCCCGTACCGGTGTCGCCGACTTCCTTGTCGAGGAGGTTGCCTGCGATGAGCTCGGTATAGCACTTGCTGAAAGTGAAGAAATCGAGATACAAAGATTCCAGGCACTTGTCCATAAGCATCTGATAGCTTACGCCGGGCGCATGTTTTACAAGATACAGAATGTGGATCTTGCCGTCTGAGATCTCTGAGTTGCTCATCTGCTTCCTCCTCATGAAAATCCTGTCAAGAAACATTATAACATTTTAATCAGATAACGCTGTTATATTTTGAAAATCCGTTGTATAATGTCCACGGTAAAAAACAAAAGGAGGCTCATATGCTTCAGATCAGGGGATTGACTTATGAAGTCGAAGAAGCAGGCGAGACCAAGAGAATTATAGATAATCTCGATCTCGACATAGCTGACAGCAGATTTACGGTAATAACAGGCCCGAACGGCGGCGGTAAGTCCACGCTTGCCAAGCTTATAGCAGGTATCATTAAGCCCACATCGGGTTCCATCATCTTAGACGGCGAGGACATCACCGAGATGAATATCACGGACCGCGCCAGAAGAGGAGTGTCTTTCGCTTTCCAGCAGCCTGTTAAATTCAAGGGCCTCGAGGTCTTTGACCTGCTTAAGATAGCGGCAGGCAAGGAAACGAAGCTCAAGATTGATGACGCATGCAAGAACTTATCCGAGGTAGGACTTTGCGCCAAGGATTACATCAACCGCGAGGTCAACGCTTCACTCTCGGGCGGTGAGCTCAAGCGTATCGAGATAGCGACGGTACTTGCCAGGGGCACGAAGCTTTCCGTTTTCGATGAGCCTGAGGCCGGTATCGACCTGTGGTCTTTCCAGAACCTCACGAGGATCTTCGAGAACATGCGTAAGAATATCAAGGACAGTTCCATTCTCATCATCTCCCACCAGGAGCGCATCCTTAAGATCGCCGACGACATCGTGGTCATCGCGAACGGCAAGATCAAGATGCAGGGTGAGGGAAGCAAGGTTCTTCCCACGCTCACGGGCACGGCTGATGCGGTAATGCCCTGCAACAGGTACACGGAGGTGGAAAATGGTTGAGTTAGATCCTATCCAGAAGAGGCTGATCGAGGAGATCGCAGACATACATGAGACACCGGTGGGCGCTTACAATTTCCGCGCCAACAGTAAGCTCGCGGGCCGCAACACGACAGCTAATATCGACATCACATCCAAGGAAGACGGTTCGGGCATCGACATCAGGATCAAGCCCGGCACCAAGAACGAGAGCGTCCACATTCCGGTAGTCATCTCGGCTTCCGGCATCAAGGAGACGGTCTACAACGACTTCTACATCGGCGAGGACAGCGACGTCGTCATCGTCGCGGGCTGCGGCATCGACAACTGCGGCAAGCAGGACTCCCAGCACGATGGCATACACCGTTTCTTCGTGGGCAAGAACGCACATGTCAAGTACATCGAAAAGCACTACGGCAGCGGCTCCGGAGACGGCAAGAGGATCCTTAACCCGCAGACTGAGGTCTATATGGAAGAGGGTTCCGCGATGGAGATGGAGATGGTCCAGATCAAGGGCGTCGACTCCACTATCCGTAAGACGACGGCCAAGCTCGCGGCAGATGCGAAGCTTCTTGTTCAGGAGAGACTCATGACTCACGGAGAGCAGAAGGCTCACAGTATCTACAGCGCAGAGCTTAACGGCGACGGCGCGGCTGCAGATGTCGTATCGAGAGCGGTTGCCAAGGACAATTCCTACCAGAAGTTCGATGCATGCGTTATCGGTAACTGTGCGTGCCACGGACACACGGAGTGCGACGCGATCATCATGGACTACGGCAATGTGCTCGCAGTACCTGCGCTTGAGGCCAATAATGTCGATGCAGAGCTTTTCCACGAGGCCGCCATCGGTAAGATCGCAGGCGAGCAGCTCGACAAGCTCATGACCTTGGGCCTCACGGCAGAGGAAGCCGAAGAGCAGATAATTAACGGTTTCCTCAAATAATCAAGTAAAAATGCGCAAAATAGTGCTTTAAATTCACTATTTACGGGTGATATACTCTTAACGTTCTAAAAATGCTCGAAGGAGAAATAATAAGATGGTAACTCTTGATTATTCAAATGTATTGCCTTTTATCGGCGGTCAGGAAGCAGTCGACAGAATGGAGCCCCAGATCAAGGCAGCTCACGATATGCTTCATAAGAAGAACGGTCCCGGAAACGACTTCCTCGGATGGCTTGACCTTCCCACTAACTACGACAAGGAAGAGTTCTCCAGAATCAAGAAGGCTGCAGCCAAGATCAGAAGAGACTCTGATGTCCTCATCGTAATCGGTATCGGAGGTTCCTACCTCGGTGCACGTGCAGTTATCGAGATGCTCGGTCATTCCTTTGCCAACACGGCTTCCAAGAAGGTAAGAAAGAGCCCCATCATCCTGTTCTGCGGTAATTCCATCTCTGCTACATATCTTGCAGACATGATGGATATCATCGAGGGCAAGGACATCTCTTTGAATA
>CAMNNN010000211.1 GCA_946545505.1 uncultured Clostridia bacterium | reverse complement strand
GGCGCTGCCTTGTGCTTCAGGCACCACCTTAGGGACTTGCCGTAAACATCAAGCACCTTGTCGAAAAGCTTATGCTCCTTCGGCTTCGACTTCGCGAGCAGCGTGCTGCACGAGGAAGGTACTACCGTAAGCGCCATGACGAGTGATGCCACAAGACAGTATCCGATCGACATTGCGAGAGGGTACATCAAGGTTCTTACCATGCTTCTGGCGAAGACCGCCGGGAAGAATACGCAGATAGTCGTAAGCGTGGAGGCTATGATGGAGCCTCTAACCTGTTTCGCGCCCTGCACGGCAGCTCTCGGGGCAGGCAGACCGCGGCCTATAAGACGGAAGATGTTTTCCATAACAACGACCGAGTTATCTACAAGCATTCCTATACCCAGGGCGAGGCCCGATAGAGTCATCATGTTGAGCTCGAGCCCCGTGAAATACATGAGGACGATCGCGAACAGTACCGACAGCGGGATGCTGATGGCAACGACGATAGTAGGTTTCACGTCTTTCAGGAAGATCGCGAGGATGATGATGGCGAGCAGCGCACCGATGAGCATGCTCTGGAATACGCTCTCGATGATCATGTTGATATATACACCCTGGTCAACGAGATTGATCGAGTGGAATCCGGGATAGAGTTCACTCAGTTCGGCGAGGGCGTCGTTACATTCACCGGATACTTCGTTGGTACCGGCGCTTGAAGACTTAAAGATACAAAGGATGATACCGTCGGATCCGTTAAGCTTCGTGTAGCTGTCGTCAGCAGTGTCGATGATCGTGATGTCGGCGATATCTTCGAGGCGAACCGTACCGATTGCCTCGTTGTCGAGAAGGAGTGCAGACGCGATATCCTCAGCACTCGTGAATTCCTCTCCGACTCGGAGCAGCCATGACTGGTCGTTCGCATCGTCGATGTAACCTACCGGCATCGAGAAATTCTGTGCATAGATAAGCTGTGATAGTGTCGCAGGGTCGATGAGCGCATCGGCGTTAGCGTTCTCGAGAGCCTGTTCACGTGCCGAGTCGTACTGAGCCTGAGCCTGATCGAGTGCCGTCTGAGCATCGGAAAGTGCGACGGCTGCAGTAGAGAACTGAACTGCCGCGTCGAGCTGACCCTGAGTGATGCCTCCGACTGCAGTCTGAAGTCCGTTAAGGATATCGGGAATCGAATCCGCGAGTGACTGCAGGTTCGCAAGCTGTGTCTCAAGGTTAACAAGCTGGTTATTAAGGCTTCCGGCGGGATCCGCCGCTCTGATGCGGGCGATAACCGACGACAGCTGGCTCATGAGAGAAGACAGATTACGTGTCGTGTTTATAAGATCTGTTGCAGTAGAACCGTTGATGTTGCCCCTTGACTGGGTGAACATATTGCGGAGTGTATTGATGTCGTTGATAAGCTTCGTCATCTCGGACGGAGTGATGCCCGAGAGTTCGAGCGAAGCGTTGATGAGCGCGTTGTTAGCTTCATCAAAGGCTGCCTGAGCCGCAGCCACTTCAGCAGAGCCTGCGTCATATGCCATCTGAGCCGCGACAAGGTTCGCTGCTGCGGCGGCATCCGCCTGAACGAGCGCATTATACTCATCCGGCGGGAAGTTAGGATCCGTAGCGGCGCGTGCGAGTGCATCACGCGCTCTTGTAGCTGCCGACTGCGCCTCGTTCAATGTTGTTCTGAGCTGATTCTGAACCGCTACCGCTCTGTCGAGGTTGGCGCGCGTGGAATCAACGCTTGCCTGCGCACCGCTTAATGCCGCGTTCTGGACATTCTGAAGTCCGCCTACTCCCTGCTCCACCTGATCGAGTTTCTCGATGATGAAGTCAATTCCTTCTCTTAAGCCGCTTGCAATCTCATCCGCCTGACCGTCGATCTGCGAGAAGATGGCAGACGATACCGTCGCACCGAAATTGCTCTGTGCATTATCAAGCTGATCCTGTGCATCGGTAAGAGCTTCCTGCGCTTCATCGAGCTGATCCTGAGCATCGGCAAGTGCGCTGTTGGTCTCCGTTAAGATCCTCTCGTTAAGCGCGTCGATCTTATCCTGATTAAGCTCGACCTGGATACTCTTCTCGACCAGACCGATAGTGGTGATGCTCGCGACACCCTCCTGTCTGGACAGATACGGAACGACGTCGTTATTAACGAAGTCAGTAAGTTCATATATATCGTAGCCGTCGACCTCGACTGCCACATACATGGTAGCGAGCATATCAAGACTGATCTCCATGATATTAGGAGTCATGCAGCCTGTGGGAAGTGTGCTCTGAAGGTCGTTAAGGGCACTCGTGATACGAACCATCGCGACATTCATGTCGGTGTCGTCGGCGAATTCGAGCTGAACTATGGAATAGCTGTCGGAACTGGTCGACGAGACATTCACGACACCGCTTACGGTACCGAGTGCATTCTCGATAGGCTTGGAGACCTGATCTTCTATCTTCTCAGGGCTCGCGCCGGGATATGCGGTTATTACAATGAGATACGGAAGACTGAATTCGGGAAGGAGATCCAGAGGCAGCTTCGTTATGGACACAATACCCAGAGCAATAACCGCGATTACTGCTACCAGGACTGTGAAAGGCTTTTTAACACTGAATTTCTCCAAATATATCTACCCCCGCGTTGCTAATAATATACCGCGTCAGTATGAAAAACAATAAAATAAAATTATAAGATTTTATAAAGTTGCACGATGACATTATCAAATATCCGTGCTATCCTCTAGTTTATGAGATTTTTGAAGCCCTTGGCATGAGAATAAGGAGAGAAAAATGCTGTTCGCTTTAGCACTGATTCCGGTTATCGTTCTGCTGGTATTCATTTACCTGAAAGACAAGAAAGGCAAGGAGCCCATCGGGCTTCTCATCGGACTGTTCTTCGCAGGAATGGGAACCTGCCTGACCGCCATGATCGCCGAGGCCTTAGGCGAAGCCGTTATGAATCTGATCTTCCCTTATGATTCTATGCTGAAGATGGTGATCTTCGTAATCGTCGTCGTCGGTCCCGCCGAGGAACTTGGCAAATTCGCCGTCTTGAGACTCATCACCTGGAAAAACAAGCACTTTGATTACAGCTACGACGCCATCGTCTACGCCGTCTTCGTCTCACTGGGCTTCGCC
>CAMNNN010000210.1 GCA_946545505.1 uncultured Clostridia bacterium | reverse complement strand
ATACGAGTGCGATATGCACCCAGAACGGAGGTCTTAAGACATTCTGGTTGAGCTGCAATATGACGAACTCGAAGAACAGAGCGATCAGCATAGCGTATACAGGCTCCCTCTCCTTCTTGTCCCCGGGTCTCTTCTTGGCCTTAAGATATCCTCCGACCGTCAGATCCCACATATACTTAAAGAAAAAATACGCACCGAATATTCCGTAAGCCGCGAGAGCCTCAAGAGAGATACACATACTCGCGCCGCCGTTGTTGGCAACGGTATAATTTCTCGCCTTGTACTCGATGATACCCGCATCGATGCCTCCGAGACTGCATCCCAGGAAAGGACTGTCGAGGAAGAGTTTCCATGTATCGACAAAGCCTGCCGATCTCGCGTCCGTGGAATGGGACGCAGTGCCTCCGATACCGAGTCCGCTCAGATAGTGAAGTACGAAGTCCACCTGAAATTCAACCGCCAGGATGAACAGCACCGCCGCTATACCGACCACGATAGGCATCAACGTAAAGAGTATCCTTATAAGCGAAGCCTTCTTATGGATATATATCCTAAGGCACATTATTCCCCTGTAAACGACATATATAAGAAGGATCAGAAGTCCCATTCTCGATGTCGAGATCACGACTGCACCGACATTCAGAAGAGTCGATAAAATGAGATATCTTCTTCTCATGCATCTGTAATTCCTTCTCTCGAGAAGATAAAGACAAATGATCGAACCCATTATCATATATGTCGCATAAAACGATGGCTCGAATGAGAATCCGTTGCTCCTGTGAAGATCATTGTACTGTGTTACATAGAAGTTGATGCCGAGAAACTGCAGCGCGAACTGAATGAAGCCTACGACCGCAAGCGCGTTGAAGCACATAATGTACTTTCTGAGAAGCGACTGTATAGACTCCTGTTTACTCAGAAAGTAAGTAAAGGCGAGCACCTGAACACAATCGAAGATCAGCCACAGGTCATAACCTACGGCATTGAACAGAGTCTTGGAATTAACTATACATATAGTGTTAAATACGATAACTATCAGAAGGTTATAGTACGGCGTAAGGATCTTAACATTGCCGAATCTGATGATACGAAGAAGGAACAGAAACATTACTGCCATAGCAACGAGCTGGGATACTCGAACAGTAAGACCTGCGACATCAAACGCGAGTACGATATCACAGGATGCGGTAAGAATACTGAACCAGATAAGGGCGTTGACTATGGAAGACCCTTTGTTGAGACGCGTAAGTGTGAGATTCATATCATCAAAGACCCGTCACCAGCGCCTGAATATTCTTCTTGAACGTTGCATATGTAAAATTATCGATGACGCGCTTTCTTGCTGCCTCACCGTATCTTGAACGAAGATCCTTATCCCCCGCCAAAGTCTTCATCGCTTCGGCGAACGCCTTACTGTCCGCATTCGGGCATTCGATACCCGTAACGCCGTCGAGGTTAACATAATTTACGCCCGAACCCTCTATAGTGAATGTAATCGCCGGATGACCGAAGTACATACCCTCGGCAAGAGCGAGACCGAATGCCTCATTCTTGGTTATAGACGGGAAGCAGAACAGATCGCAGGTCATAAGCCATGCACGAAGATCGACATCACTTATAAGTCCCAGGAAACGAATCTTGCCGTCACCTTCAGCCTGAGCCTTAAGATCATCCGTCAGAGGACCCTTTCCCGTGATACCGATGACGAAGCTGTCATCAAGGTACTTCGATGCCTCTATAAGATACTTGAATCCCTTGTATTCGACGTGACGGCCTACGGCAAGACACACGGTCTTACCCTTATGCTCTTCTTTAAGCTCCTCGGCCCTTCTTATTACCTCGTCATCTGTGACAAGTCTGTTCTCATTGATGCAGTTCGGAACAACAACACACTTATCGGGAACAGAAGAAAGATACTCACTTCCTTCGACATAATTCGGGCTTGTGGCGATGATCTTCGAAGATCTTGCTATAAGCCTTCTGTTCTGACGCCTGAAAAAAATCTTCAGGAATTTCTGCTTTACTATATCGAGATGCCAGTAGGTTATAAGCTTGATCTCAGGTCTCTTCTTAAGAAGCTTAAGAAGATAGTGCGTACCGAACGGATTCGGATAATGCAGTATGACCACATCGGGCTTAAACTCATCCATTGCTTCCTTAAGCCTTCTTCCGTAAGTTGCGGACAAAGACTGTGAAGATATCTTCGCGAAACACCGACAGCGGATGACATCTATATCATCCACCACATCTCTCGAGTCCTTCGATTCCTTGGGAGTACCGTGATCGAATGCGAATACAAGCTGCTCGCACCCGGGGATCTCCTTCAAGGCTACAACAACATCGCGCGCTATCTGCTCAGTTCCTCCCGAGAAGGGATAGTAATACTTTGATATGTGTAAGACCTTAAGTCCCATGGTATCAGTCTGCGATATATCCCGCTACAGGCTTGCCCGCGAGCATTATGAGCTTGAGCTGATCTCTTATGTCTTCGAACTTGGTCTCGCCGTAATTTACTTCGAGAATGACGCAGTCAACCTCGAGAAGCAGCTTTCTGGCAAGAGGGTTGTCGATCAGGCTGGGTGCAGTATGCACCTTTCTGTCCTTGACGACTTTTGCAAGTCCCTTGACCGTCTCGCCTTTTCCTATAATAAGGACCGACTTATACTCGGAACCGTAAACGGCGAGGTTGGCGGCGGACGCTTCGACTGCATCGACATCGCCCTCGCCGAGTCTGCCGACCTTACGAAGCCACTTATCGAATCTGCCCTTGTGCTTATAGAGCTTCTTCTCACCGTCTCTTACCGAGCCCAGATCAAAGAGCGAGAATCTGTTTACGAGTTGCGACTTCGTAAGTGCGATAGAGCTGATTATATATCTGATTATGAGGATAAGAGCGTAGAAAAGGAAGATCGCCAAAGCTCCGACAGTACCAAACTTAACGCCTGTCTTCGCCCCTTCAAGAAGGGCATTGGGAAGCTTGTGCATCGTATTTACGATAAGACCGCCATGCTGCTTCTGAAGATTCTTGAGGCTCTTAACATATACCTCAAGATTCTCCTGAAGGTCAACAAGCTGCTCGGATGTCTCGGTCTGAAGGACCTGGATCCTGTCATCCTTTACCATGTT
>CAMNNN010000209.1 GCA_946545505.1 uncultured Clostridia bacterium | reverse complement strand
TCTGTTGCTGTTTACTTTACTCTCATCGCCCGAACGGCATTGAGTATCGCCAGTATCAACACACCAACATCGCCGAATACCGCCAGCCACATGTTGGCGATTCCGACCGCACCGAGGACAAGGATCACCGCTTTTACGAAGAGTGCGAAGAATACGTTTTCCTTTACGATACGCATGGTCTTCCTTGCAATGAGAACAGCCTTCGCGATACCTGCAGGCTTATCATCCATCAGGACGACATCCGCAGATTCGATCGCAGCGTCAGAACCCATCGCGCCCATTGCGATACCGAGGTCGGCTCTCATGAGTACAGGAGCATCGTTGATTCCGTCTCCCGCGAAAGCGAGCTTGCCGCCCGACGCGAGAAGCTTCTCCACCCAAGTAACTTTATCCGCAGGAAGGAGTTCCGCATGATACTCGGTAAGCCCGAGTTTCCCGGCAACGCTCGCGGCAACTTTCTCTTTATCGCCTGTGAGCATCACGATACGCTTTACGCCGATTTTCTTCAGGCTGTCGACCGCAGCTTTCGCATCTTCCTTTATCTCATCGTTGATAACGATATGGCCCAGGTATTCCGATGAAGTATCATCCTTAGCCTTCGCTATGTGAATTATAGTTCCCGTTAAGTGGCAGTCGTGGTAATCCGCTCCGCACAACTCCATGAGCTGTCCGTTGCCGCAATAGTACTTTGTTCCGTCGATTACGGCTTCCACGCCCTTACCTGCTATCTCCTGCACCTCACCGATGCGGGAGCTGTCTATATGGTCCGCGTGGGCCCTGACGATGGACTGTGCCACGGGGTGGCTCGAGAAGCTTTCGCAGGCTGCCGCTATATCAAGCAGCTCCGCCGCCTCGATCTCCTGCGGGTGTATGTCATCCACGGCGAAGATACCCTTGGTAAGCGTACCCGTCTTGTCGAAAACAACAGTGTCGATAGCCGCGAGAGTCTCCATATAGTTCGCGCCCTTTATGAGGATTCCTTCCTTCGCGGCGCCGCCGATACCGCCGAAGAACGACAGAGGTACGGAAACCACGAGTGCACAGGGGCAGGATACTACGAGGAATACACAAGCACGCACGAGCCACGTTTTCCAGATGTCCCAACTGCCGATACCGAGGATGACGGGAGGCACGATAGCGAGGAGCACAGCAGCGATTACTACACAGGGTGTGTACCATCTCGCGAATTTCGTTATGAAGTTCTCTACCTTCGCCTTCTTCTCTGAAGAATTCTCTACAAGCTCAAGGATCTTCGATACAGTACTCTCGCCGAAAGTGCTCGTCGTCTTAACCTTGAGCACACCCGTGAGGTTCACGGTTCCGCTTATTACATTGTCGCTGAATGTGACGTCAACCGGTGCAGACTCACCTGTCAGTGCCGCCGTATTGACCGAACTTGTTCCGTCTTCGACTATACCGTCGAGAGGTATCTTCTCCCCAGGTCTTATCACGATCAGTTCACCGACTTCAACTTCTTCGGGGCTGACCGTCAATTCTTCTCCATCCCTTATTACCGTCGCGCTGTCCGGCCTTATATCCATGAGAGATGAGATCGATTTTCTCGATCTGCCGACAGCGATGCTCTGGAATAATTCTCCTACCTGATAGAACAGCATGACCGCCGAAGCTTCCGGGTACTCACCTGCCCCGAAAGCTCCGACAGTTGCTACCATCATAAGGAACTTCTCATCGAAGACCTGACCGTGAAGGAGGTTGATCGCGGCGGTCTTAAGAACGTCATAACCGGATACTACATAGGGAACGACGAATATGAGAAGATCAGCCCACCACGGAAGTTCAATGAAATGCGTTATTACCGCCGCCGCTGCGAGGAGTATGCCTGCCGCGATGATCCTATAAAGCATTTTCTTCTGTTTACGTGTGAGCTTGAATTTCATACCTTTACCTTCTTATCAGAGAACTACTGTGCAGTCAGGTTCAACCTTCTTCATTACCTTGATCGCTTCCTTGAGGATCAGGTCAAACTTAGCATCGTCTGCATCGAGGATCATCTTCTGAGTCATGAAGTTGACGGAGCAGGAATTAACGCCCTCGATCTTCTCTACTGCCTCCTGCATCTTTCTGGCGCAGTTAGCGCAGTCCAGATCTTCCAGTTCAAATGTCTTTTTCATAATGTGTATTCTCCTTTTATTAATTACTCTGTTATATGCTCATAGCCCTCTGCGATGATCGACTTAACATGGTCATCGGACAGGCTGTAATAGATTTCTTTTCCGTCTCTTCTCGCACTGACGAGGTTGGCATCCTTTAAGGTCTTAAGCTGATGTGAGATCGCAGACTGCGTCATGTTGAGAAGCTCTGAGATCGCACAGACGCACATCTCGCCTTCATAAAGCGCATACATGATCTTAATTCGTGTAGTGTCGCCGAATACCTTGAACAGGTCGCCCAAGTCCTGAAGCAGCTCATCTTCCGGCATATCCTTCTTTATTTTCTTAAGAAGTTCGCTGTGATCATGTGCCATAGAAGTCTCTCCTCTCTCTTCATCGTATGAATAGTTGTTCATATGTTCATATAATATCCCCGCTTTCCCCTCCTGTCAACATATATTTAACCAACAGGCAAATAAAAGAGCCGCACCCGAAGGCGCGGCCCCTTAATAAGAATCTTAACTAAGATTACTCTTCGTTGTTCTTAGCATCAGCGATAACCTTAGCTGATACATCAGACGGAGCGGGCTCGTATCTCGCATGCTCCATAGCGAACCAGCCCAAGCCCTGAGTCATAGCCTTGAGATCTGTAGCATAGTCGCCCATCTCGGATGTAGGAACTTCTGCATTGATAACGCAGCCGAGCTCATCGGCGCCGATACCCATTACACGGCCTCTTCTCTTATTAAGATCGCCGAGCAGATCACCCTGCTTATCCTCAGGTCCGTGGATCTCTACGGAAGAGATAGGTTCGAGAATGATGGCATCAGCCTGCTCCATACCTGCCTTGAATGCGAGGTGAGCTGCCATCTTGAATGACTGCTCGTTGGAGTCTACATCGTGGTAGGAACCGTCTACGAGAGTAGCCTTGAGGTTAACTACCGGATAGCCTGCGAGAATACCCTTCTCGATAGACTCCTGGAGTCCCTTCTCAACTGCCGGGAAGTAGTTCTTCGGAACTGCTCCGC
>CAMNNN010000208.1 GCA_946545505.1 uncultured Clostridia bacterium | reverse complement strand
TTATCGGATGCCGTGACTCCATTATGACAAGGCTTATCTATTGGGGACTTCCCAATAAGGATGCCTTCGATATCATGGAGGCCGTGCGTAAGGGTAAGGTCGCTTCCGGTGCCGTTGCCGAGAAGTGGGATAAGTGGAAGGCCATGATGAAGGAGTGCAATGTGCCTGACTGGTACATCGGCTCCTGCGAGAAGATCAAGTACATGTTCCCGAAGGCGCATGCTGCCGCTTACTCCATCTCCACGCTGCGTGTTGCATGGTTTAAGGTTTATTATCCTGAAGAATACTACTGTGCTTATTTCACCGTACGAGGTGAAGAATTCGATGCACAGTATATGTGCAAGGATATGGATACGCTGAAGGCGCGTATGGAAGATCTTAAGGTTAAGATGCATTCCAAGGACAGTTCTGCCAAGAAGGCTCAGGATGAATACTTCCTGTGTGAACTTGTTGCTGAGATGCATCACAGAGGGATCGAATTCGCTCCCATAGATCTTAAGACGAGTCATGCTACAGACTTTACCAAGATCGGTAAGGGACTGATCCTTCCGCCGCTCGACTGTATCGATTCGATATCCGCGTCTATGGCCAGAGGTATTACTGCGGCAAGAGACGAGGAGCCGTTTAAGAACAGGGAAGATCTAATGAAGAGAGCCAAGATCGGCCAGGCTGCGATAGATACTCTTGATAAATACGGACTTATCGATGATCTGCCCGAATCTGCGCAGATGGATCTGTTTGATATGCTCGGCGGTACACTCTGAAGATGAAGATATGCAGAATCCTTCTTCGCGAATCCGTAAGACAGACCGATAAGGCCTATACATATAAAGTTCCGGATGAACTATCGGATAAGATCGTTCCCGGTTCTTATGTCAAGGTACCGTTCGGATTCGGGAACCGTAAAGAGACGGCTCTCGTTATAAGTGTCAGTGACAGCGCGGATGATATCGGATTTGATGTGAAGAAGCTTAAGCAGATCGATTCGCTTCTTGATCTTTATCCGGTCATGAATAAGGATCAGCTCGCACTTATCGAACCGTTAAAATCAAGGTTTTTATGCACATCGGGAGACGTCATCTCGATGATGGTTCCTTCGGCTGTAGAGAATACAGCCAAAGCTAAAGCGACTTTCGTCGATATCACGTCAAGGCAGCAGGCAGAGGAACTGCTCTCTTCGGGTAAGCTTCGTTCTACTGCGCATATCAACATGCTCGAATATCTTCTTGCAGAAGGTGTTACTGAGCGAAAGAAGCTTCTTTCCATAGTTAATGCCTCTGATGCGCAGCTCAGAGGTCTTCGTGATAAAGGCGTTATCAAGCTTACTGCCAGAATGCTTACGCGAGAAGAAGTTGATGAAGCTGTTGAGCCTTCTGCAGGTGCGTCAGATGAATCTTTCAGGGTAGTACACGATCTTAACGACGAGCAGACAGCGGCTTTTGATGCAGTAAAAGAATCCCTGGGCAAGCCGCAGGTATTCCTTCTTCACGGTATCACGGGAAGCGGTAAGACTGAGGTATATCTTAAGTGTGCCGGAGAAGTTCTGGATAAAGGCGGATGCGTTATCTATCTTGTGCCTGAGATATCGCTTACACCTCAGACCGTCAGCTGGATAAGAGGCAGATTCGGTGACCTTGCGGCCGTAATGCACAGCAGGCTTACCGACAGGCAGAAGTACGATGAGTGGGACAGAATAAGGCGCGGACAGGCCCGTATCGTGGTAGGTCCCCGAAGTTCTGTTTTCGCACCGGTTGAAGACCTTAAGCTGATCATAATCGACGAGGAGCACGACACTTCCTATAAGTCGGAATCTTTCCCCAAGTACAACACAAGGGACATCGCGATATTGAGGATGCGGCTGGCATCATGCCCGCTTATCTTAGGTTCCGCGACGCCGCTTGTTACTTCGAAGTTCGCGGCTGATAAGGGTATCTATAAATTGTTGAAGCTCAATAAACGTGCCGCGCGCGATGCCGTTTTACCTGAAGTAACCATAGTCGACATGAAGGAGCAGGTTAAGGAAGGATACGGCGACCTGTTGTCGGGGCCTTTAAGAGTAGCGATGGCAAAGGCTTTCGCGAAGGATCAGCAGGTTATGCTGTTCCTTAACAGAAGAGGGTACTCGAGGATGCTTGTGTGCAGCTCATGCGGTGAACCTGCACACTGTCCGAACTGTTCTGTCGCCATGACACTTCATAACAGCAGAAGAGTCGCAGGAAGGCTCCTTATATGCCATTACTGCGGATATACGATACCTTGCGAAGAAGCGAAATGCTCTGAGTGTGAGAGCACCAAGTTCAAGCGCGCCGGTGTCGGCACACAGCAGCTCGAAGAGATCCTTAAGGAGTTGTATCCGGACCGTAAGGTTCTTCGAATGGATCAGGATACTACAATGATGCCGGGGTCTCATGAGAACATTCTCTCGCAGTTCCGTAACCACGAGGCAGACATACTTGTCGGAACTCAGATGATAGCCAAGGGACATGACTTCGCGAATGTAACTGTAGTAGGTGTTCTAGGGGCTGATCTGATCTCGATGTCGTCAGATTATAAGTCGTCGGAGAGGGGCTTCGAACTGATAACGCAGGCGGCCGGAAGAGCCGGAAGAGGAACTGACCCGGGTAAGGTCTACCTTCAGTGCTTAAGGCCTGACAATCCTCTTCTCATGTATGCGGCCCAACAGGATTACGATGCTTTCTATGAATCTGAGATCCACTACAGGGAAGTTATGAAGCTGCCGCCGTTTAAGGCTGTCGGTGAGATCGTACTATCTTTGCCTGATGAGGATATGCTTATCGAGAGAGCAGAGAATTTACGCAGGTATCTTAAAGATTTTCTTTCCTATCAGGATCCCGGCTTAGGCTTCGAATTCTACGGCCCTGTGCCTGCACCGATATACGAGCTGCGCGGGAGATTCAGGTATGTATTTATGATAAAATCAACTAAGAAATCTTATCTGAACGAAGTCTATAAACAGGTCATGGATGACTTCGACCCGAATCTTTATCCTCTGTCGTTCGATAATGATGCAGGAGGCAGTTAATATGTATACACTTTACGATTATCTGTACTGGCGGGGAGATCTCACATTCGAACAGTCTCCTTTTTATGAAGTGGATGCAGGAGGACTCGCGAGATTCGCAAATGAACCCCTCGAGGGTATAGTTACCGATAATTTAAGAGACTGGGTTAAGGTCAGCGATGCAT
>CAMNNN010000207.1 GCA_946545505.1 uncultured Clostridia bacterium | reverse complement strand
TCTGTTCTGTATGTCTTCAGGTGTAGTCGTGGAGTTACCTATCGACTTAAGTTCCCTCTCGTAATCAGAATCGCAAACGGGCGAATCATCGAGTCCGTTCGCATATATCCAGAGCATATCACCGGACTTTCCGAGATAATCACGGAGGAACTCGCGTGAAGCTCCTGCAAGATCTCCGATCGTCCTTATATTCACATCAGCAAGCCTCGAAGCGGTGGCACCTCCGACAAAGAGAAGATCTGATGCGGGCAAAGGCCAGACGATCTGTCTGAAATTCTCTTCGGTGATAACGGTCGTGGCATCGGGTTTTCTGTAGTCGGAACCTAACTTGGCGAAGATCTTGTTGAAGCTCACACCGACGGAACAGGTAAGCTTGAACTCATCCCTCACCCTCCTTCTGATCTCATCCGCGACCGCTTCGGGATCTCTGTCTCCGATGGTATCGGTAAGATCCACCCAGCACTCATCAAGGCCGAACGGCTCGACCTTATCCGAGTACTCCTCGAACATCTGACGAAGTCTGCCTGAGTAGAATACATATTTATCGTAATGCGCGCTCACCTTAACAAGGCCCGGACATTTCTGTTCGGCCTGCCAGATCGCTTCGGCGGTCTTGACCCCGGCTCTCTTCGCGTGTTCATTCTTCGCAAGTATAATACCGTGACGCTTGCTCGAGTCGCCGGTAACGGCCATCGGAACATCCTTAAGTTCCGGATGCGCGATCATCTCCACGGAGGCAAAATAGCAATTCTGATCGATGTGAAAGATCGTTCTTTTCATACTTACATTTTATATTAACAATCTGTGAAATGTGTTGTCTTTTACGTCCGTTTTGATATAATACATAGTAATTGTAAAAATAAATTGTAAAAGTCAGAATAAAGAAGTTAAGGGGGTTAATATGGATCAGAACAGAGTTCTTCTTGTTGATGATGATACCGATATACTCGAGATCAATAAGTCCTTTCTCGAAGGAGAAGGCTATGAGGTCTCGACTGCCACTACTATAGCTCAAACTATGGAGAAGGTTCAGACCTATAATTTTGATTGTATAGTTCTCGATGTAATGCTTCCCGACGGAAACGCTTTCGAGCTTCCTCCCAAGATCCAGGTCTATTCCAACGCCCCAATCATATTCCTTACGGCAAGAGAGCAGGCGGAAGATAAGGTAACCGGCTTTAAGTCAGGTGCCGACGATTACATCACCAAGCCTTATTCCCTCCCCGAATTGTCATTGAGGATCAACGCTCACATCAGGCGTAACATGAAGTCCGAGGGCTTCCTTATGGAGTTCCCCCCGCTTAAGATCAATATCAAGACACGTGAAGTTACACTGAAGGATGTTCCCGTTCATCTTACAAACAGAGAGTTCGATATCCTCCGCCTTCTTGCAGAGACACCGAACGTTATCGTTCCTTTCGCGAGGATCTATTCTCACGTATGGGGTGATGACACACCTTGTGACAACCACCTCGTAATGGTTAACATCTCTTACTTAAGGAAGAAGATGGACAAGATCGCACCCGACATCACATTCGTTAAGACTGAATGGGGAATCGGTTACTCATTCGCTAATCCTCCGGTAAAGAACAGTCTGCATAACGAATTCTGATGGCTGTTCAACGGAAAAAAGAAACCAAGAACATTTCAAAGCAGCTCCTCCTGGTGCTGCTTTTTATTCTTGCGTGCGTTCTTCTTTCACATCAGCTGTACCTGATCAATACGAGAAGGGATTCAGGACTCACATTTGTCAACGACAAGTATGTTGTCCCGGACAATCCTGAGACAGTTTATATAGGAGAGAATCTGATCTTCGTTCCCAATATAGACTATGAGGACATCGATAATCAGGAATTCCTGTTCTACGATTACGATGATGTTCCCTATGCTTCGGGTGTAACCATATCCCCTACGGAAGGATGGAATGACTTAGGACCCGATGCCGAATGGCATAACTGTGAAGGGCGTCCGGATAACCTCGTAGTCGAGAGAGAGGGCAAGCATAAATACTGCGGCGTCTATATCATAACTCTGCGGTTCGAAGATCCTAACATCGCATACTACCTTAACATCCCTGATGCAAACGGACTCGTAGACGTTTACTGTAACGGCGATAATCTGGGTTTCATGTGGGGCCGTTCGGATGAGTGGACTCCTAATATCGGATTCGGATACAGCTATGTTCCTATCGTTCCCAACCAGGACGGAATAGCCAAGGTCATGATCGCGGTAAGCACGAATGTTAAGATCAATAATCCCGGAATCATATCACTTCCTTCGATCACCGCCTCCACAGACTCGATGTCACCGTCTGTTGTACCTGCATTATGGCTGATGGTTCAGCTCATCTTATTCCTGTTTATTGTCATAGGAGGTCTCGTTATCTCGAGAACATTCAAGAACAGATCATTCTTCTACGTTTTTCTCGTAGTGGAATTCTTAACTCTTGCTTATACGATCATCGACTGTAATTTCATTGTTCTCGATGCGTATTCAAGAGAGCTTCTTAAGTTCATTCTCTTCATCCTGATCAATACGACCGTATTCATATTCATAGACTCTTTCTTCGCATCGGAAGATAAATTGAAGAGGCATCTTATAGTCAGATTCCCTCCAATGGCAGTCCTCATAGCAGGAGTTCTTCTGGTGCTGTGGGCGATAGCGGAAAGGCCGGCATTCAGTGTGCTGTTCCCGATGCTTCCTGAAGCATTATTCGTCATCGTAGTAGCCTTGTTTACGGCATATAATCTTATCGCCGTCCATTATGGTGAAGATATATCATTCTTCGTTACCATCGCAGTTATATGTCAGGTATTCTTCAGTGCGAATTCTATCACGAATTACAACAGAATATTCAACGTCCCTTCCTACTCCGTATTCTTCGTCATCGCTAACTTAACACTCGAGTTCTACTTCATATCAAGATATGTTATTCAGTCACGAACACTCGAGGATACGATGGGAAGACTTCAGTTTCTTGTTCAGGAGAAGACGATGCGTATCTCCGAGATCAACAAGGATCTGTATAACAC
Organism: uncultured Clostridia bacterium; assembly: GCA_946545505.1. Classification (GTDB taxonomy): domain Bacteria; phylum Bacillota; class Clostridia; order Saccharofermentanales; family Saccharofermentanaceae; genus Saccharofermentans. Next base: position 179 of record CAMNNN010000207.1, on the reverse strand, counting down.
CAACAAAAGACTCATGGAAAACGAGCAGGCAAGAAAGAATGTATTGTCCAACGTATCACATGATCTTCGTACTCCTATCACTGCGATAAGAGGATATGCCGAGATGCTCGTATCAAAGGGCGATAATCTGAACGATGTGCAGAAAGAAAACTACCTTCGTAACATCATAAGAAGATCGG
>CAMNNN010000206.1 GCA_946545505.1 uncultured Clostridia bacterium | reverse complement strand
TTTCATATATCTTTTCCTTTCTTTCTGACGGTCATGCCGTCATTGTTAACTTCTCCAGACTGCTTCCTCTTTCGTAGAGCCTGCAGTAAATGTCAGTGCACTTCCTGTACTTCGCGAAAAGCTCCTGCGCAGCCTTCTCGTCTCCGTAGACTTTCCAGCAGCCCGTGCACTTACAGCCACGTGCATGGTTTTCAATGAAGCCTTTCACGTCTTCTGCGGGATAGCCCAGGAACAGCCCGATCTCGTGAGGGAATGAGTCTTGCTCATACAGACGGTCGGAGAGTGTTCTGACGCACAGATCCGCATCTTCTGCCGGATAACCGAGGTCTGCCAGAATCGCTTTTACATCGTCCTGAGCCAGATACCAAGTAAGCTTGTCCGGCCTGTAAACATAGATGAGTGTTGAGTTGCAGGATGAGGTCAGAGGTATGATTCTTATTCCGTGTGATAGAAGCCGCCTGTTAAGTACCCTTATCCTGTCGAAGACATCCCGCCCGGACAGACAATTGCAGTTAAAGAGACTTCCGACCTTGATACCTGCCAGTGTAGGCGCACAGTTTTTGACCATCATTTCTTCAAGCATCTTCAATTCCTCTCCGAGAGTTAGCATATGCTAACCGATAGAAATATACCAACCTGCGCGGTGCGTGTCAAGGAAAATATAACAGCGTTATAAGAAGTTATCAGTCTTCCTGTTTCAGACTCTGCGCCATATCGACTCTGTCGAGTTTATGGGAGGCAAGGAAAAGAGATATAAGGTATGCTGCCAAGACAACTGCAAAGTAAACCAGAAGCGTGCCGGGCTTGATCACTACGTCGATCCATATGCCGGAAGTAGATACTGAATCTGCCATCAGGATCTTTGCCATATATGCGGTCAGCGGTATAGACAGCAGGAAACAGCAGGGAAGAAGAAAGTGATTCATGCGAAGTATCACATCTCTTATCTCGTTGCCGCGGTAGCCTAATACCTTTAGCATGGATATATTGCGTGAGTTCTCATCGATAATCATTCCGGACAGAAGATTTACTAACAGCACGCATACAATGATTCCGACGATAAGAAGTACGGCATATACGACCTTGGTAGTTGCCATCATCTGTTCGAATGAATCTTTGTAGGTGTCGAAGTCCGCAATCTTATAGATATCCTGCTCGGGCACATCTACGGGAACTACGCTTAATATATTGTTATACTCATCGGGTGATACACCGACGATGTCTGCTGCGTTCTCCTTGCTCGTAATAAGAAGTCGAAGGCCGTTGTTATATATGATGTCCGCGATGGTGACAGTTGTTTTCTGTCCGGTGATTCTATGTACAAAAGTAAACTCATCGCCGGGCTCGATACCGTAATAATTCGCAGCACAGCTTGTAAGATAATATTCGCCGTATACAGTCTCTTCGCCTGAGAGTGTTTCACGCTCAAGAAGAGTGTTGTCTTCATCGTAACCGATAAGATTAAACGCGACCGGATCACCCTCCACTTCGAACATTACATCGATCAGAGTCTGTCCGTTTTCTACCTGCCCGGTATGAAATGAATTGAGTCCTGTCTCGTATCTCGCATCTCCCATGATATCCGGAAGCACATGATCGATGACATTCTTCTGTGAATCCTGACAAATGCCGCCGAGAAGGATGATCATGCAAGCGACAGTCATACCGATAATAAAGACCAGAGTCCTTACGGGATTTCCGAGCAGCACGCGCATCGTATAAAGAGTGCGAAATCTAAGGGAACTGCCGTTAAATGCATGGTTGATTTTGTGTGCGGTATCGGCTTTTTTCATAAGTACGATCGCTTCTTTGTTAAGAAGACGGGACGTTACGATCGCCGTGACTGAAGAATTAAGAACTATCGGTATCAGCGCCGCCAGGAATATGTAAAGCGGATTGGTGCTGACATCGTACGGGAAGGAATCCAGATCATTAAAGAAAAACGCCGAGAATGCCCCCGAGAAAGGTATGCTTCCGATGCTGCCGATAATACATCCTGAAGCTGTCGGCATCAGCGCATAAAGAATGTAGTGAGTGATGAGTTCTTTCTTACTGTATCCGAGTGCCTTCAGGGTGCCGATATTTCTGCCTTCGGCAGTGATGATCCTCGACAGCATGAAGGCAACGATTATCACCACGAGTGTGAACAGGATCATGCTGTAGGTCGAGAATTCGCCTCTAAGCATCGGTACTTCGCCCTTTACCAGGGAAATCCTGGAGTTGGCATCTGAATTGAAGTATTCGAGCGGCGTATACGCATCGTAAAGATCGGCTCGAAAAGCATTTATTGCAGATTCATCGTTATACACCACGCTGTAGTAAGCAGGCGCGGCCTCTTCTCCAAACACATCCTCGTATGTATTCATGCTCACTATCGCAGTGGAGAAGTGTTCGTAGTCACCGATGCTTTCGGTGTAATCTTTAAGCGTGTTGAGATAATCGGGACGCAGTGCGAATCCCGCGATCTCGAGTTCCGTACTGCCGATATTCATAGTATCTCCGATATTGAGATTATGAGCCTCGGCATATTTACGGCAGATATAGACCTCACCGTCCTGAACCTGTGAAGCGTTAACTACCGGCTGCTGTCCGGATGCCATCTCGAATATCCATGTCAGGTTTATCTTGCTGTTACTGGCGAACACTCTGACCGTATCATCACCGTCGGTAATATCCTCGCAGTATTGAGGCTCGAGAATAAGATCGTAACTGTTCTGATAGTATTCAAGATCCTCTTCATCGATCGGTCTTACAGGCAGAAACTGCGCATGTTCGACATTAAGATTACCGAAGATGTCCTCTGTCTTATCCTGCAGTGTATCCGCTGTCGTCAGCGCGCCGATAAGCACCGTTACGGTTATTCCCGTAAGTACGGTCGTGACGATGTTGAAAGAGAGTTTCTTTCCGAGTGAACGGAGAACTTTACGGCTTAATGTCATAGTCCCAGATCCTCGACTTTAGTTCTTTCCTTGGTGCTGTTCTCAGTTATCCTGCCGTCCTTGATCCTTATAAGGCGGTCGGCCATCCCCGCGATCCTCTCGTCGTGAGTAATCATAATGACGGTGGTTCCGTACTGTTCATTGACCCTCTCAAGCATCTTCAGAACTTCTTTGGCAGATGACGAATCCAAGGCTCCGGTGAGCTCATCGCACAGGAGGAGTGCCGGATTCTTGATAAGAGCTCGTGCGATGGAACATCTTTGCTGCTGCCCTCCGGAAAGTTCTGAAGGAAAATGCGTCT
>CAMNNN010000205.1 GCA_946545505.1 uncultured Clostridia bacterium | reverse complement strand
ACCTGTCTCGAGGATCAGCTTACTGGAAGACAGATTGGCGAACGAAGGTGCAGGACGGTGGATATTCCACTTCTCTGCATTAGCAGGAGGCGGAAGCATATCCATCGGCTCACCCAACACGTTGAAGATTCTGCCTAATGTCTCACGGCCTACAGGAACGCTGATAGGAGCGCCCGTATCGATAACTTCGGCATCTCTTTTAAGTCCGTCTGTCGATGCCATAGCGATGCATCTGGCTGTGCTGTCTCCAATGTGCTGTGCTACTTCGACAACAAGCTTCTTCTCGCCGATAAATATCTCGAGAGCATTGTTGATCGGGGGCAGACAGCCTTCGTTGAAATGCACGTCAACTACAGGTCCCATGACCTGAGCTACACGGCCTTTGTTGATCTCACTTGAACCCATATCTCAATCTCCTAACTGCCGGCACCGGCAACTATCTCTGTAATTTCCTGTGTTATCTTACCCTGTCGTACGCGGTTGTACTCGAGCGTAAGGTCATCTATCATCTCCGTCGCATTCTTCGTGGCACTGTCCATTGCCATTCTTCTTGCAGCCACCTCACACGCGAAGCTCTCCTTAACAAGAGAGTAGATCGTTCCCGCAAGATACTGCGGCACAATATCATCAAGAAGCGTAAGAGGATCCGGCTCGAAAATGCCTTTCTCCTGCGCCTGATCTGCGGGCTTTGACAGCGGCAGCAGCCACTTGACTCTGGGCTCCTGCGTAAGAATGGATACATACTTGTTGTACACGATTCCTACTCTTCCGGTCTTGCCCTCCTTGAACTCCTCTATAAGAGTATTGGCAAGCTCTACAGCCTGATCATATGTATAGCGCTCCGATGAATCATATTCCCTCTCATAATCAGGATCAAAATCATCAAGTTCATCATTCGCATAACGGTCAAATGCACGTTTACCGATGGGAACGACGGATATATTCTCTTCCATATCCCGCACCATTCTGAATACGTTGGCATTATAACCTCCGCACAGACCTCTGTCGCCCGCTATAACGATCAATTTGGTTACTTCACTATCTTCATTTTCTTTGAAGAATAAAGACCGCTTACAGTCGGCACACTTGGACAGATCATCGACGATACCGTCAATGACCTTCATATACTTCCTGCCTTCGAGCATCGCATCAGTAGCCTTACGCATCTTGGAAGATGCGACAAGTCCCATAGCGCCCGTCAGGTGGAGCGTCGAGTCAAAGCTTTTAATTCTTTTTCGAAGTGCTCTGATATCCTTTGCCATAGTGTCCGGTCTTATGCGTCAGCCTTTGTCATCTCAGTAAGAAGCTTTTTAAGCTCCTCCTCATCGTCTTTCTCCCAGGAACCGCTCCTTATACGGCGCATCCAGTCCTTGTGATCAAGACTTAAAGTCTCAAAAAGTTTGTTCTCGAATTCAGTAACCTTATCGAGCTCGATCCCGTTAAGGTAACCGTTGATAACGGCATAGATAATCGCTACCTGAGCACCTACTTCAACAGGGCTGTTACGGTCCTGACCGAGTACCTTAACGATTCTCTCACCCTGGTGAAGTCTTGCCTTCGTATCGGAATCGAGATCCGAACCGAACTGTGAGAATTCCTGAAGCTCTCTGTACTGAGAATAAAGAAGCTTCAATTCACCCGATACCTTCTTCATTGCCTTAACCTGAGCTGAACCGCCGACTCGGCTTACGGAGATACCCGGGTTGATAGCCGGAATAATACCGCTGTGGAACAACTCAGACTCAAGAAATATCTGACCGTCGGTAATCGAGATAACATTAGTCGGGATGTAAGCTGATACATCTCCCGCCTGTGTCTCTACAATAGGAAGTGCAGTAATGGAACCGCCGCCGAATTCAGGTGCTACGCATGCCGCACGCTCGAGAAGTCTTGAGTGCAGATAGAAAACGTCACCCGGGTAAGCCTCACGTCCCGGAGGTCTTCTGATAAGAAGTGACAATGCTCTGTAAGCTACAGCGTGCTTGGAGAGGTCATCGTAGATAATGAGAACATCCTTTCCCTGTTCACGGAAATACTCAGCCATTGCACATCCTGAATAAGGCGCGATGTACTGTATAGGAGCACTCTCAGCTGCAGTAGCGGATACGATAATCGTATAAGAAAGTGCTCCTTCTCTAAGAAGCTCAGCGGCAAGCGATACAACTGAAGAAGCCTTCTGTCCGATTGCTACATATATACAGATAACATCCTGATCTTTCTGATTAAGGATAGTATCGAGCGCGATCTGTGTCTTCCCCGTCTGTCTGTCTCCGATGATAAGCTCACGCTGTCCGCGTCCGATAGGGATCATGGAATCGATAGCCTTGATACCTGTCTGAAGAGGAACTGATACGCTCTTTCTCTCGATGATTCCCGGAGCCTCGGCTTCAACAGGCTTATATCCGGCATGAGGGACAGGTCCCTTGCCGTCTATGGGTTCACCTAACGGATTGACAACTCTTCCGAGGAACCCTTCACCTACTGGCACGGACAATACCTTGCCGGTACGCTTGACCTTGGTTCCTTCTCTGATGTCGCTATTATCTGAAAGAATCGCTACCGATACAGTCTCTTCTTCGAGATTCTGAGCCAGTCCCACGCTTCCGTCCTCGAACTCGAGCAGCTCGGTGCTCATGCAGTTACGAATTCCGTAAACGCTCGCTATACCGTCACCTACCATGACTACGGTTCCGACCTCGCCCATATCGATGCGGTTCTTGTAATCCTTGATCTGTTCTTTAAGGATATTACTGATCTCTTCAGGTCTTCTGTTCATATCAGGACATCACTTCCTTTAAGTTTTTCAGGTTCTTCTTAACGCTTCCGTCATAGAGTTTTCCGTCAACGGTTACGGAAAGACCGCCAATCAGACTTTTATCTATGACATATGTTGCTCTTATGCTCTTACCCGTGACGGCAGAAAGTTTATTGATAAGCTTTTTCTTCTCGTCTTCCGTAAGTTCAACGGCACTGGTAACGACTGCATCTGCAATATTCATGTAGTACTCATACATGGAGCGGAATTCTTCAATCGCGGACAGGAGCTCCTTCATATCTCTGTGTTCCATAATTACGTTTAAGAATGCGAACACCGGATCACAGACCTGACCGTCAAAGGTCTGCCTGAGATTATTGATACGCTCGGACTTCGGTATGGACGGATTGATAAGGTAATCGATATATTCGGGATTCTCCCTAAACAATCTGTCGACCGTCTCGATATCCGAGTAGATCTCCTTGGCATCT
>CAMNNN010000204.1 GCA_946545505.1 uncultured Clostridia bacterium | reverse complement strand
TGTGTTTAAGCTCGAATGCTCCAAGGTAGCGGCTGGTATGGGCACATGCGGTATGGTAGGTCCTATCGGATGCTTCTCGGATATGTCCGCTTCAGGCACTCTCGATGCCAAGGCGTGGATTGGAATGGCTGTGGTATGCGTTATCGCGCCGGCTGTTCTTTCCCTTGTTTTCTCCGAGATAATGAGAAAGCTCGGATGGATCAAACCTGACGACATGAAACTCTCATAAAATGTTATACTAATAGTGTACTAATTAATCGGGAGGTCTCATTATGTCAGTTAAGCAGATCAACGTTTTTATTGAGAACGAACCCGGAAGACTCGCTGAAGTAACGGCAGCTCTTTCCGAGGCTAAGATAGACATAAGAGCTATTTATGTAACAGATTCTTCAACATACGGTATGCTCAGAATGATCGTGGATCAGCCCGATGAAGCTAAGATAGTTCTTATGAGCAAGGGCTTTACGGTAAGTATCTCCCACGTTATCGCAGTATCCCTGAAGGATGTTCCGGGTACGCTCGATAAGGTGCTCAGACTTCTTTCCGACAACAACATTCAGCTTGAGTACCTGTATGCATTTGTAGGACGCCTGTCGACTGAGGCTGTAGTTGTCCTGAGAGTTGACGACAGAGTTAAGACGATGGAGATATTCGAAGCTAATAAGATCCCCGTCATCGAGGATAAGGAGGTTTACGGCATCTGATGTCGAACCCTTACAGTATTTACGGTGTAAGTGACGAAGCAGCTTCTCTCGCCATGAAGGCGGGGGAAGCTGTTCTTCCTGTATTCAAGAGAATAGAAGAAACCCGCGAGAAGAACCAGCTGCGTGTGATGGAAGCATTTCGCAGGCACAAGTTCTCGGAGCCTCACCTAGGGCTCACGACGGGCTACGGCTACGACGACATTGGCCGCGAGAAGATAGAAGACATCTTCGCCGATATCATGGGCGCGCCGCGGTCTTACGTGAGGATTCAGATAAGTTCCGGTACGCAGGCAATCTCGTCGATGCTTTATGGTATCACGCGCCCGGGTGATGTAATCCTATCGGCTACGGGCAGACCCTACGACACGCTGGCTTCAACTCTTGGTCTGAGCGAGAAGACTTACGACGGTTCCCTTAAGCAGTACGGCATCGGTTACGATGAGGTCGAACTTAACTCCGACGGCACCTTCAAGCGGGAAGAGCTTCTTGAGAAAATCACGGACAAGGTGAAAGTAGTATTTATTCAGAAGTCCAGAGGTTACACGGGAAGACGCTCGCTGCGTAAGGATGATATCAAGGATATCTGCGATGCGGTTCACAACAAGCGTTCCGATATCATCGTGGCTGTTGATAACTGTTACGGGGAGTTCACGGAAGACGCCGAGCCCTGTTCATACGGTGCCGATATCTGTGCAGGTTCCATGATCAAGAACCCCGGCGGCGGAATAGCCCCTTCAGGCGGATATATCGCAGGCAGGGAAGACCTGGTGGAGAAAGTGGCACGTCACATCTCTGCTCCCGGTCTCGGAAGCGAGGTGGGACCTTCACTTGGCTTTAACAGGCAGCTTGCACAGGGTATTTTTATGGCTCCCCATGTAGTAGCCGAGTGCCTCAAGGGGGCAGTGTTCGCAGCCGCGGCATTCGAACTCGCAGGCATCACCACATCTCCTTCCTATAAGGAGGAACGCGGGGATATAGTTCAGACGATCATCTTTAACGATCCTGATAAGCTTGTAGATTTCTGCGGCAAGGTCCAGAGCTGTTCGCCGGTAGATTCATTCGTAACACCGGAACCTTGGGATATGCCGGGTTATCAGGATAAGGTGGTAATGGCTGCCGGTACTTTCACATCGGGAGCTACAACGGAATTCTCCTGCGACGGGCCCATAAAGCCTCCGTATATAGCATATATGCAGGGCGGACTCGTCTATGAGCAGGTTAAACTTGCAGTGATGAAGGCTTTGTCATAAACTGACTTAAGTATGCCGGATAACGAGAATAAACAATGGTTTGAGCAATCGCAGCAGGACCGCGAGAGAAGAAGGAGCAGGACCGGGGGCAAGAAGCCCGCGAACAAAGCGCCTAAGGCTCCTGCCGATCCTTCACGCCGTAAGCCTCAGCCTGAGCGTAGCGCTAAGCCTTCGGGTAAACGTCCTCCCAAGCCGGCAGCACATCCGGGAAAGAAGACTGCGGCAGGTTCCACAGTACCGGTTCCGCCCAAGGACGCGCCTTCTCCTAAGAAGCCGAAGCCCGGTAAGAACGGGAGACCGAGCGGTAAGCCCGCATCCAAGCCTTTGGCCAAACCTGCACCTAAGCAGGCTCCCAAGCAGGCAGCTCAGCCGGCAATCCCTCAGGCAGCTATACCTTTGAAGGGTGAGCCGGAGGTTAAGACCGTCAAAGGCCCTAAGGGTGCGACCAAGCCTACTCCCGATGAGATAAGGAAGAAGTCTTCCAGACGCAAGGCTCTTATGAACTCCGTACTTGCGGTGACACTCGTGCTGGCAGGAGTTCTGGTCCTTATGTTCGTGGTTCACCATCTGTTCGACTACTTCGCCGTTAAGCCTAATCTCGAATTCGTTACCAACGGTTCGATCGAGCATACTATCGGTGCCAGAGCAATCATCGTAAGAGATGAGAGCGTTATAGTTTCCGACCACGGCGGTGACTTCGTTACACAGGCTGCCGAAGGTTCGCGTGTTGCAGCCGGCCAATCCATCGCGATGGTCGTTCCCGATGACATGCAGACTGTAGTTGAGAATCTGCGTAATACACAGTCACAGATATCCGACGTTCAGCAGGAGCTGATCGCCAATGGTTCTGCGGATGGCGCGGATGTGATCTACAGCGATATCAACCAGTCACTTACTCCTATTATCAATATGTTGAGAATCGATTCGATGAATGGCAATATCTCCGAGCTGTCATCGTATGCCTCTTCCATCTCGGTACTTCTTAACCAAAGAGAACTCGAACTGTCGGATATCGATCTCGACGATGAGCGTCTTCGCGTATTGAGAGCCGACGAGAGAGGATATGAATCACAACTGGAGAACAGAGCATCAGTTATAAATGCTTCAGAGCCGGGTATCATATCGTTCAAGCTCGACGGTCTGGAGACTGTGATTAATTTTGAGGTACTACTTAATGCCGACCCCGGAACTATCAGAGATTATATCGACAATGCCACAGGTGTTATCACCTCAGATCTCGTAGTAGAGGCAGGCGATAATGTAGCAAGGATCGCGAACAACCAGGAGCAGTATATC
>CAMNNN010000203.1 GCA_946545505.1 uncultured Clostridia bacterium | reverse complement strand
GGTCCTTAACCTCTACATAGAACACACCGCTCTGAGGACCAGTCAGATTAACCTGAACAGCGAGAAAATCCTTATCTGATACATCAGCCTTAGCTGCGATATCTCTTACCTTGTTAAGCATCTCATCGAACGTCATGTGTATTCCTCCATAGGGTTATTATTCGATTAGCATTCTACCCCACCACGCACTCATATGCCATCCAATCGTTTTTCTCTTCCTGTCTTATAATCTTGAATCCCGCTTCCGCCAAAGCTTTCTCGACGCGGTCTTTCTTCGTATTGATGATTCCCGAACAGATGAACTTACCGCCAGGTGCCAGCTTAGCAGGCACATCACAAGCGATTGCAGCAATTACATCAGCTATGATATTTGCTACGATGATGTCATATCCGCCGTCCTTAACATCCTTCAATTCGCCGACATAACAGTTAATATCCGGGCAGCCGTTAATCGCGCAGTTATCCACAGCCACATCGATTGCAAGCTTATCAATATCAACAGCATCGACCTCACCTGCTCCGAGTTTTTTACATATGATGGCAAGAATTCCGGAACCGGTTCCGAGGTCCAATACCTTCTCACCTCCGCGAACAGCGGTATCGAGCAATACGGCACATGTGGAAGTTGTCTCATGAGTGCCGGTTCCGAATGCGGATCCGGGATCGAGAGATACTACAACCTCCGAAGGATCTTTAACTTCATAATTCTCCCACGAAGGACAGATCACGACTCGGTCAGAGATCTTGAAGGCTTTATAGTCCTTCTTCCATTCATTCTCCCAGTCCTGATCCTCTACATACTTCCAGGAGTCGTAACCCTTGCCTATATCGAGGAATTCGGATATCTGAGACAGCTGCTTCTTGAGGATCTCCAGAGCCTCATTCACCGTCACACGGGAACCTGTGATGTTTCCGTATATGGATGTCGTATCAAACTCGTCGACATACTCTTCAGCCTTGGGGCCGAGACGGATAAGTCCGTCGAGCTCGGCAAAGTATGCGCGAACCGTTACATCCTCACCCAGTGAATTAACAAATCCGCCGTCTGCATATGACAGGGAATTCGGGTCATCGATAATACGCTTGATCTCCCACGGATCCGTTACTGCGATTCCGTCTGCGCCGATCTGTGCGAGCATCTCGGAGATCGCATCAGACGCTTCTTCAGTAGTAATGATTGTAAACTCAGCCCATCTCATAATTACTTAAAGATCTTCTTAACCTTCTCGAAGAACGAATTCTTCTTCATATAGTTCTTATCTGTCAGTGATGCATCAAAAGCCTTAAGCAACCTCTTCTGTTCTTCCGACAGCTTCGTCGGGATCTCGACTACGAATCTGACCGTATGGTCGCCTCTTATCGAAGGCGTATTCTTGTCGGTAATACCTCTGCTCTTGAAGCTTACCTGATCACCCGGCTGTGTACCGTCTTTGACCGTATACTTCATAGGTCCGTCGATGGTGGGAACTTCTATCTCACCGCCGAGAGCCGCTTGTGCCAGAGTGAGCGGAACTTCGCAGAATGTATTCCTTCCCTGACGGACAAATACATCGTGCTTCTTAACCTTAAACTCGATATAAAGATTGCCCTTCGATCCGCCGTTACGTCCGGGTTCGCCCTCGCCGTAGATAGGAAGCATATCTCCCGTATCCACACCGGCAGGCACCTTAACGTGAAGCTGTCTCTTGGTAATCTTACGTCCCTTACCCGAACAGTCGGGACAGGGCGTTCTGATAACCGTTCCGCGGCCGCCGCATGCAGGGCAGTCCTTGGTTACCATGGTCATACCGAACAGAGTCTGTGTCTGTGTCTGAATGCGTCCGCGTCCCTGGCATGAAGGACATGTCTCGGGGACTGTTCCCTTCTGAGCACCGGAACCGTTACAGGAAGGACAGAGGTCCTCGCGTGAGAAGGTGATATCCTTCTCGCATCCGAATGCAGCTTCCATAAACTCGAGAGTCATGCCGTACTTAAGATCGGCACCCTTCTGAGGTCCGTTACGGCGTCGTGAGGATGATCCTCCAAAGCCACCGAAACCTCCGCCGAAGAACGAGTTGAAGATGTCCATCGGATCGAACTCACCGGAGAAGCCGTAGCCGCCTCCGCCGAATCCGCCTGAGCCGTCAACCGCGCCCTTGCCGAACTGGTCGTACTTACGTCTCTTGTCGGCATCGGACAGAACGGAGTAAGCCTCGTTAACGTCCTTAAACTTCTGCTCGGCAGTCTTATCACCCGGGTTTAAATCCGGGTGATACTGCTTGGCAAGTTTACGGTAGGCTTTCTTGAGTTCCTCGTCTGAGCACCCCTTCTGAACGCCTAAGATGTCATAATAATCGCCTGAAGCCATCAGTCAGTTTCTCCTTAGAAGTCTCCGCCTGCACTCTTGAAGCCGCCTTCGGGAGCATCGCCGCCTGCAGCACCCTGATCTGCACCGGGGTTACCGTAGCCTGCGAAGTCCTCAGGATTAGGAGCAGCGCCCTGTGCACCGCCGGCAGCCTGATAGAACTTTTCGCCGAGCTTCATGAGAGCGTTAGAAACATTCTCTGTCTCAGTCTTCATAGCCTCAGTGTCGTCCTTGGCGATAGCGTCCTTAAGCTTAGTGAGAGCCTCGTTGATGGGCGCCTTATCTTCCTCGGAAACCTTGTCACCGAAGTCTGTAAGAGCCTTCTCTGTCTGGAATACAGTGGACTCTGCCTTATTCTTGATCTCTACCTTCTCCTTACGCTCCTTATCCTCAGCAGCGTGGAGCTCAGCTTCCTTGATAGCTTTCTGGATATCTTCCTCACTCATGTTGGAAGAAGCTGTGATAGTGATTTTCTGCTCGCGTCCTGTGCCCTTATCGAGAGCGGATACGTTTACGATACCGTTGGCATCGATGTCGAAAGTAACCTCGATCTGCGGTACACCACGGGGAGCCGGTGCGATACCGTCGAGGATGAAGTTACCGAGAGACTTGTTGTATGCAGCCATCTCACGCTCACCCTGGAGGACGTGTACGTCAACCTGTGTCTGGTTATTAGCAGCCGTGGAGAATACCATGGACTTCTTTGCAGGGATAGTTGTGTTTCTCTCGATCATCTTAGTGAAGATGCCGCCCTCTGTCTCGATACCGAGTGAAAGAGGTGTAACGTCGAGAAGAACGAGGCCCTTAACATCACCTGTAAGAACAGCAGCCTGGATAGCAGCACCGATAGCTACGCACTCATCAGGGTTGATGCCCTTGAAAGGATCCTTGCCGAAGTAGTTCTTAACTGCATCCTGAACTGCAGGGATTCTTGTGGAAC
>CAMNNN010000202.1 GCA_946545505.1 uncultured Clostridia bacterium | reverse complement strand
TATGAGATCCATCAACATCGGCATCGGCCATGATTATAACCTTATGGTATCTGAGCTTTGACTCATCGAATTCTTCACCGATACCTGCGCCGAGAGCCATAACTACAGGCTGAAGCTTCTCATTGGTATAAACCTTATCGATTCTAGCCTTCTCGACATTGAGCATCTTACCCCACAGAGGCAGGATAGCCTGATACTTACGCTCACGTCCCTGCTTCGCAGAACCGCCTGCGGAATCTCCCTCAACTATGAATATCTCACAGAATTCTGCCTCATTGGACTGACAGTCGGCAAGCTTACCCGGTAATGAATTATTCTCGAATACCGTCTTTCTTCTTGTAAGTTCACGTGCCTTCTTCGCAGCATCACGAGCGCGGCTGGCAGACAGACACTTATCCATAATAAGCTTACTTACATCAGGATTCTCCTCAAGAAAGGTCATAAGCTTCTCAGATACGGCTCTCTCAACCATAGGTCTTATCTCGGCATTACCGAGCTTAGTCTTGGTCTGACCTTCAAACTGAGGCTCAGGAAGTTTAACGGATATGATAGCAGCCAATCCTTCACGTGTATCCTCAGACTGGAGCTTAAGATCTCCGTCCTTAATATACTTATACTTCTTGGCATAATCATTGATAACACGAGTCAGAGCAGCTCTGAAACCCGTCATATGCGTACCGCCCTCTGTTGTGGCTATATTATTCGCATATGTATAAACAGTCTCCTGATAAGAGTCGTTATACTGCATTGCAATCTCTACAAAGCAGTCTCCCATCTTTGTAGCCATATATATAGGCTGAGGATTGATCTTCTCTTTATGACGGTTAAGATATTCAACGAAAGTGATTATACCGCCGTCATAATGGAGATGAACATCCTTAGGCTCATCTCCCCTGTTATCATGAAGATCGATAGTTACCTCTCTGTTAAGGAATGCCATCTCACGATAACGTGTGATCATCGAATCGAAGTCAAATACGATGTCAGGGAAGATAGTATTATCGGGAATAAATGTAGTTCTTGTACCCGTATCTTCCACATCACAATCACCGATTATATGTAAGGGTTCTGTCGTCTTTCCCTTGGTAAAACCGATCTGATAGATATGACCTTCACGCTTAACTTGAACAGTCATTGTGTCGGAAAGAGCATTAACAACCGAAGCACCTACGCCGTGAAGACCACCGGAAACACTGTATGCTCCTCCACCGAATTTACCGCCTGCATGAAGGATAGTATGTACAACTTCTACCGTAGGAATACCCTGCTTAGGGTGAATTCCGACAGGAATACCGGATCCGTCATCCGTTACTGTTACAGAACCGTCCTTATTAAGTACAACATCAATAAGATCACAACGACCCGCAAGAGCTTCATCAACGGAATTTGCAACGATCTCATAAACGAGATGGTGAAGACCTCTTAATGTGGTATCACCGATATACATTCCGGGACGCTTTCTTACAGCCTCAAGACCTTCAAGGACTTGAATATCTCCTTCATCGTAAGAACTGGAGTTTGTAGTATCAAATTCATCCTGTCCTGCAGTTACTTCCTGGATCTCCTCAATCTTCTCCTCAGAGAAGTTCTCAGTCAAAGCTCTGGGATTCTCGGCAAGGTTATATAACTCGTCACCGTCACCTTCCTCAATAGGCTGGTAGTAAACATCAACCGCTCCCGTCGAAGCCTCAGAAGCTTCCTTATTCATCTTCTCTTCGTCGCTCATTTATCAAATCTCCTTGACAAAATATAATGTAATTTTATTTTTTACCCGGTTTAACATTGTTACTCAGGCTGTTTTCGAGCCTTCTTTGTAACACGCCGGAGGAAATGGAACTTATATAGGACCTGCTGTCCGTAAGTATAAAAGTTCTCGGTATATCCTCGGTAAGATACTGTAGTCTGTTATTCTCGTCTTCTGTCTCAATAAGCTCAGTAACTGCCCTGTTAGAAGGAAGAACAGTCTCCAGATTAACGATCAAACTGACACTACCTGCCGGAACGGATATATCACCGCCGATATTCACATACATCGACACAGACCTCCGCGTATAATTATAACATAATATGCTAATTATAATAAAAGAATTATTCCGGAAATACTTCTCCCGACTCAACACGGAAGAATCTGGTATCCACACCTTCTGTAACAACACCCGGCAGCTGATCCTCAACGAACTTACGATCAGTGCAGGTAATAAATATCTGAGACTTGTTCATTCCGGCAAGAAGACTTACACGTCTTCCCTCATCAAGCTCTGAGAAAACATCATCAAGAAGCAGGATAGGGGATGAACCCGTCTTCTCGCGTAAAATCTCAAGCTCCGCAAGCTTTAAAGCAAGAGATGCGGACCTTTGCTGCCCCTGAGAAGAGAATTGTCTCATCGAAAGACCGTTAAGAGTCATGTCGATATCATCACGATGAACTCCCACCGAGCAGATACCGCGTTCTATATCAAAACTACGCGTGTTACGAAACTTTGTAAGCAGGTAATCCGACAAAGATGCCTTAATTCGCGCGAGAATATCCCCTGGAAGCGTTCCCTCTATAAAAAGGTTGAACATATCATCCTCTTCAAAGAAGCCCCTTATAAGCGATTCTGAGCCCGTTACAGTGGAATACTCGGCTTTAAGGACTTCCTTGCCGTCCGAGATAACGGAATGATGGGCGGAAGCTTTACGTGAGATCATCACACAGTACCTGTAACGCTCCAATATAAGATCTGAGGAAAGATCGGCAAGAGAGAAGTCCCAGTAATCAAGCTCCTTCTCACGCGAAATATCCTGCTTTCCCCTGAAAGACTTTAAGCAAGCATTCTTCTGATCAATTATCCTCTTCGTCTTACCGAGAAGATCGTAGTAGGAAGGAGAGACCTTGCTTATAAGAAGATTAATGTACTTACGCCTGGAAACAGGAGCACCTTTAACGAGATTTAAGTCCTCGGGAGCGAAAATAACAGTGTTACACGCACCTATAAACTGCGATATCTTAGGTATTACAAGACCGTTCTGCATAAGCTCACGTCTTGCAGCCTTTTTGTTGTTATAAGAGGAATTCTCACTATAGTAAGCAGCTCTGAAGGCAGAGTCCGAATCATAGACCTCATCGTGACACATAAGATCTATGATGTATTCATTCTCACCGAATTTGATCATCTCTTTGTCCTTGGATGTCCTGTGAGATGTCACTGATGTTCCGACACTTACGGCTTCAATGATATTAGTCTTGCCCTGAGCATTATTTCCGTAGATAACATTAACAGAAGGCCCGACTTCAATGTCGAGCCCTCCGTAATTTCTGAAAT
>CAMNNN010000201.1 GCA_946545505.1 uncultured Clostridia bacterium | reverse complement strand
ATTCTCTCATGAACTGAGGTACCTGTATGTCAATGCTTCTTCATGCATGCTGCGGACCTTGTGCGATGTATCCTGTGGATTATCTTCTGGAATCGGGAAAGGAACTCGACTTATTCTGGTATAACCCGAATATCCATCCCGAATTCGAGTGGAACAGAAGATTTGAGAATCTTCATAAATGCGCCGATTACTATAAGGTTAACCTTATCGAGGGCGGCGATGAATGTATGCAGGAATACTGGGAAGAGAAGACATATCTTACTGAGTTTACAAGCAGATGCCATATGTGCTATGACATCAGAATGGATGCTGTCGCGAGGTTCGCGGCTGAGAACGGATATGATTCGTTCTGTACAACCTTGCTTGTAAGTCCTTACCAGCAGCATGAGGTCATAAGGCAGACGGCTGAACTTAAAGCGGAAGAGTACGGAGTTAAGTTTGAATATCTGGACTTCAGATCGGGCTTCAGACAAGGTCAGCAAATGGCACGTGATATAGGTCTTTACCGTCAGAAATACTGCGGTTGTATCTTCTCGCTCGATGAGTCCGAGTTCAAGGAGAAAATCCTTAAATCTTTTGAATCACAATGATTAATTAGAAGGTTCCTTCGCGGGAACAAGGATGGAATAATAATTCTCGTATATGACCATACCGGGACGCGCTCCCGGTATTTTTTTTACATGTGAAACAGGGCAGTAATCAACTTCTGCTTTAATCTCGCCTGCACGGCTGCCGGCGCCTTCTGAGTGTTCCTCGAGCATGATGCTCTTTGAGAAGAATACGGCGAGGGAGGCTGCCTCGAGTACCGCATTGTCAGAAGGGAATTCTTCGCCCTTGTGTGTCTTAAGGATGACGTGAGTTCCCGGAAGACCCTTAACGTGGAACCACCAGTCGTCCTTGGAAGCAACCTTAAAGGTAAGCTCGTCGTTCTGGATATTGTTTCTGCCGGAGAGGATCTCATAGCCGTCTGAAGTCATGTACTTTCTGTAAGAGAGCGCCTTCTCGGGCTTCTGCGTGGATATCTTACGGTTCTTCTGAGCAGCTTTTTTCGCTGCCTCGCGCATAGCTCTTGAAGCGTGTTTTCCGGACTTTGCCATGCCAACCATTCTGTTGGGATCGCCGCTCTGGGCTTTCTGTTTCTTGATGTTGTCGCGCATAGCTGCTCCCGCAAGTGACATGATCTCAGATTCGAGTGCCATAATGTCTTCTTCACATGAAGCGGAGTTGATTGCTGTTTTCAATGACCTGAAATAAGAGATGGCTTCGCGGTCTGACTTGATGTAGTCCTCGCTCATCTCTAACTTTCGCTTGGCCTTATGGAAACGCTTGTAGTAGTCCTGTGCATTGGCCGAAGCGTCGATAACCGGATTAAGCTCGATGGTTATCGGCTTAGGAGGATCCTCGTAGTAGTCGTCGCACGTGAACTGGCCGGCATGATCTTCAATCATGTATGTATTCGATAGGATAAGGTCGGCGCACTTCTTATAGTATTCGGACTTAGAACCGTCTTCCAGGTCCTGCTCGTGTATCTGTAGCTTTCTTACCGAATGCGACAGGGCAGAGTCTATGATGGCCGTCAGACGCTGTTTCTTACGGTCAAGATCGGCCGCTCTGTCCTTGGATTCGTAGAAACGGTCGATGGCATCGGAAATCGTCTCGAAATGCGTGGTCCTGCTGCCTCCGAAATTAAACGGCAAATACTCCAGCGGCTCGTCGTTACCGGAGTAGTACACGGTAGGCTCATATGAAGCAGAAGCAATTCTTTCAAAGAACTCTTTAAGGTCAGACTTTAGTGCACAGATGGTCTCGTCAGGGAGCATCTTTATCGGGGTTCTGTCATCGGTGCCGCACTTTCCGGTGATCCTCCTCGCAAGTGAAGGCGAGAGGCCCTTAACGGAATTAAGAAGAGCCTTCTCAGATGAACGGCCGAGTTCGGTATCTTTGACGGGAAGTCCGCCTTCCAGGCAGATCTCATAAGCTTCTTCGGGCGTGAGCTTATCCTGTGCAGGCGGATACTCGTAAATTCTTGCCGGCATGATCTCCCGGTAACGGTTTACCGACAAGTCTATGTGGACCATACTGTCGATAATCTTGCCGGACTGGTTGACCAGTATGAGATTCGAATACCTTCCCATGAGTTCGCAGATCAGGGTATAAGTCTTCCTGTCGCGAAGCTCGTCAGTATTGCTTACCTTGATCTCGATGATTCTCTCGTAGGAAGGGCAGGTTATAGATTCGATTTTGGCGCCTGACAGATACTTCCTAAGAAGCATGCAGAAAGAAGGCGGCATCTTGGGGTTCTCACGGTCGCTTGAAGTGAGATTCATCCTTACAGATGCGGGGTTACATGATATGAGAAGCTTCTCCATGCGTGCATTCGCACGGATGTGGATAATAACAGTCTGTTTATCAGGTTGGAATACTTTGTCTATTCTTGTGCCTGCAAGAAGAGAATTAAGCTCAGCCGCCAGAAGGTGTGACGTTATTCCGTCGAAAGGCATTTGTTTCAGTTACCGGAAGACGGGGTAGATTCCCCGAAGCTCAATACAAGGCCGATTACCCAGATAATGCCTACGATAAGAAGCTCAAATCCCATTATCTTGAAGAATCTGTCGTAGTCATTCCATGCGAGAAGCATATCGACAAGAATAAGCAGAGCGATAACTACGACTGAAGCTACAGGCACGAAGAACCGTGTCTTAGAGAATGCGTGGAAGTAATCCATGAATGTTGACGCCGGAGCAGAAGCAGACTTTCTGTTGCTTGAAGACGGCTTTCTTCCTGAAGATGAAGATTTTCTTCCTGAGGATGATGTTCTTCTTTTCTGCTGCGCCATTATTACTTAGATGTTCTCGCCCTTCTCCTTGAGGAGCTTCTTGATCTTCTCAGTAGGATTGATGAGGTTGGACAGTGATGCGTCGTGGTTGATAGCGTCGATGAGGAGAGCTACGAACTTGCACATATTAACATCTGCGAACCAGGGAGCCTCGAGGAGCTCAGGTCTTCTGTAGATGAGGTTAGTAGCGAATACCTTATCGAAGATGCCTGCTTCGTAAGCCTTGTTGAAGTTCTCGATTCCCTCTGTGAACAGGCCGAACGTAGCTGCGCAGAATACCTTTCTGGCGCCTCTTTCCTTCATTGCCTTAGCGATATCGAGCATGGAGTCACCGGATGAAATCATATCATCAACGATGAGGATATCCATGCCTTCAACGGAATCACCGAGGAACTCATGAGCGATGATGGGGTTTCTTCCGTTTACTACAGTCGTATAGTCTCTTCTCTTGTAGAAAGTTCCGAGAGGCACTCC
>CAMNNN010000200.1 GCA_946545505.1 uncultured Clostridia bacterium | reverse complement strand
GTATCGGTGAGAGGGAAGACTATCTGTCGCTGATGGTGGATCTGCATGTAGGTCTCGAGATATCACGCGATCAGGTCATGGCCGAACTTATCAATATCCAGTATGACCGTAATGAGTTTGAACTTAAGAGAGGTACATTCCGCTGTAAAGGCGATGTGCTCGATGTATATACGCCCGATGCGGATAATGTCATCACGAGGATCGAATTCTTCGGTGATGAGATAGAGAAGATATCTTATGTTGATGCTATTACGGGACGTTCGCTCTACACGAAGCCTTTCGCTGAGATATTTCCCGCATCGCATTATGCCACAGGAAGACAGAAGCTGGAGAATGCACTTGTCACCATCGAGGAGGAACTTGATGACAGGCTTAAGGCTTTTCGTGATGAGGGCAAGCTCGTGGAAGCTTACCGTCTTGAGCAGAGAACCAGATATGATATGGAGTTGCTGCGCGAGACCGGATTCTGTAAGGGTATCGAGAACTATTCCCGTCACATCGCGGGACGGCGTGAGGGAGAGCCTCCGTGTACGCTTCTGGATTTCTTTCCGAAGGACTATCTGATGTTTATCGATGAGTCGCATGTTACGGTGCCTCAGGTAGGTGCGATGTATAAAGGCGACCGTTCGCGTAAGGATATGCTCGTGGATTACGGATTCCGTCTGCCGTCAGCCCGTGATAACAGACCACTGAAGTTCGAGGAATTCGAACCGAGAATGGGACAGACTATATTCGTATCGGCGACTCCGGCTGATTATGAGAAGGAACACTCTGAACAGACAGTTGAGCAGGTTATAAGACCTACCGGACTTCTCGAGCCGCAGATCTATATCAGACCTGTTGACGGCCAGATCGAAGATATTATTCACGAGATCCGCGAGAATAATAAGAATGGCGAGAAGTCTCTTATCATGACGCTGACGAAGAAGATGGCGGAAGATCTTACCGAATTCCTTGAGAAAGAAGATATCCGCGTCACCTATCTTCATTCCGATATCGAGACTGTCGAACGTATGCAGATCCTGAACAAGCTACGTAACGACGAGACTGATGTCATCGTAGGCATCAATCTTCTCAGGGAAGGAATCGATCTGCCTGAAGTATCTTTGCTCATGATACTCGACGCTGATAAGGAAGGATTCTTAAGATCCGAGAGGTCGCTGATTCAGATAATCGGACGATGTGCGCGTAACAGCAACGGACGCGTAATTCTCTATGCTGATGAAGTAACTGATTCCATGATGGGCGCCGTATCTGAGACGAACAGGAGACGTGCGATTCAGGAGAAGTATAACGAAGAGCATGGTATCGTTCCGAAGACTATCATCAAGCATGTTAAGAATGTCTTCGATACGATCGATGATGCGGCGAAGAAGGATAAGGTCAAGAAGATCGATATCAAGAAGCTGATTGAGAATAATGATCCCGGTAAGCTTAATGCTGAAGACAGGGAGAAGCTTATCGCCACATTGACGAAGGATATGAAGAGCGCGGCTAAGGAGCTCGATTTCGAGAAGGCAGCGAGCTTAAGGGATGCGATCATCGCATTGAAGAATGGGGAAAGCAGGTAAGTATGTCTGAAGGCTTCGTACATCTTCATCTTCATACAGAGTACAGTCTGCTCGACGGAGCGATAAGGATTTCCGAACTTCCCGGCAGACTGAAAGAGATGGGTATGGACGCATGCGCGATAACAGATCACGGATCGATGTTCGGATGCGTCGAATTCTTCAAGGCCATGAAGGCAGAAGGACTGAAGCCGATAATCGGATGCGAAGTCTATGTCGCGCCCGGTTCCAGGTTCGAGAATCCCGTAGGCAATACTCAGCGGGCATATCATCATCTGATACTTCTGGCGAAGAATAATGAAGGCCTTACGAATCTGAACAGACTCGTTACCGCGGGATGGACTGAAGGTTTCTACAGGAAACCCAGAATAGATAAGGAACTGCTTGAGAAGTGGCATGAGGGCCTGGTGTGTCTGTCCGGTTGTCTGGCAGGAGAAGTTGCCAGTCTTCTTAAGGAGGGCAGATATAACGAGGCCGAGGCTGCCGCGGTCTGGTATGACGAATTGTTCGGACGCGGTAATTACTATCTCGAGATACAGAGTAATTTTCTGAAGGATCAGGGGCCTGTTAATGCATCGATGGTCAAGCTTTCCAGAAAGACGGGAATCCCTCTCGTCGCCACTAACGACTGTCATTACCTTAAGCAGGAAGACAGTGAAGTACAGGAAGTGCTTATGTGCATGCAGACCGGAGCTAAGCTAAGCGATCCTGACAGAATGAGGTTCGAGACCGATGATTTCTATGTGAAGTCCGAGACTCAGATGAGAAGATTTTTCTCTGAGATTCCCGAGGCTGTCGATAACACCGTTAAGATCGCGCAGATGTGCAATGCCGAATATGACTTCGATACCATCCATCTTCCTAAGTATGATGTACCGCAGGGGTTCGCAGACAACAAGGCCTACCTGAAGTATCTTGTTACATCGGGCCTCGAGAACAGATTCAAGATAAGAGGCGCCGCTGCTGATGCTGAAGTTTATATTAAGAGAGCTGATTACGAACTCGATGTTATCAACTCGATGGGATATACGGATTATTATCTGATCGTATGGGACTTCATTAACTTCGCGAAGACTAACGGCATTATGGTAGGACCGGGAAGAGGTTCGGGTGCAGGTTCGCTCGCGGCATATGCCATAGGCATCACCGATGTCGATCCTATCAAATATAATCTCGTATTCGAGAGATTCCTTAACAGCGAACGTGTATCGATGCCTGATTTCGACGTAGATTTCTGTTATGAGAGAAGACAGGAAGTTATTGATTACGTTACCCGTAAATACGGACAGGACAGAGTGGCTCAGGTAATCACATTCGGAACACTCGCTGCCAGAAGCTGTATAAGAGACGTAAGCCGTGTTCTCGACCTGCCTTACAGCAGGACTGATAAGATCGCCAAGATGATTCCGGAATCCATGGGTATGACCATTAAGGCTGCTATGGAGCTTCGTAAGGATATGCGTGAGGAATATGAGGCGGATCCAGATGTTAAGAAGGTTCTCGATATCGCCATGAAGCTTGAGGGCATGCCGAGGCACGCCTCGACTCATGCTGCAGGAGTCATAATATCAGGTGTTCCGATTACGGATATCGCTCCGCTGTCAGTTAATGACGGCAACGTTGTCGTACAGTTCGCGAAGGCTGATATCGAGAGTGTGGGACTTCTTAAGTTTGACTTCTTAGGCTTAAGAACTCTGACTGTGCTTCGCGATGCCGCCGATATGGTCAAGAGTAATTACGGAATAGATATCAATTTCGAT
>CAMNNN010000199.1 GCA_946545505.1 uncultured Clostridia bacterium | reverse complement strand
GAAAGAGATCGCCGAAGGCTACGGTTTCCTCGCAGATCCCGAGAGCCCCGAGAGCATAAGCGAGAAACTCGAGCAGGCACTTCACGCGAGCGAGGCGTCGAGAAAGAGTACTGTCACGGACGGCGTGATCGACATCGAGAATCAGGCCGCAATAGACAGAATAAAGTCAGCGCAGGAGCATGCGCGCATGTATAACTGGAAAGCGTGTGCGGAAGGAACGATCAGTTCTTTCGGTGAAGCCTGCGGTAGACGAGCTTCCTTATAAATTCCGGCATAATGCAGACAAGGTAGTGGGGGATGGCGCCCGTCATGTATGTGAGGCGGTCCGTCCATCCTGACGCGAGCAGATGCTTGTGGAAATCAAGCATGATCCTGCCGTACTTACGGCCGCCGCGCCTTAGGAACATTCCCTCGTCGGTCCTCATGTAGAGCAGAGGTTCTGCGATATTGGCAGCGCGCGCCCCGTTCTGAAGCATTCTTACCCACAAGTCATAGTCCTCGAAAAGCGGGAACTGCGCCGTGTATCCTCCTGCAGCGAGAACAGCCTGCTTACGGAACATTACCGCGGGGTGGTTGAACGGATTACGCTTACGGGAGAATTCGATGATCTCTTCCTGAGTGAGCGGCAGATCGCGGTGCCCGGTGACATTGGAAATATCTCCTTCGAACTCGAGGATCGCGGAGCTTACGATATCAAGGCCTTCGCTCATACGTGCGTATTCTTTGCCCAGGCGCGCCGGCATACACACGTCATCCGAATCCATTCGTGCGACGATGTCATAACTTGTATGCTTAAGACCCTCATTAAGTGCGGCACCGAGGCCGACGTTGGCGGGCAGCTGAACGGGCTTGATCGCAGGGAAGGAATTAATGACCTGCATCAGATCGTCGCCGACGGGTCCGTCGATAACGAGAATAAACTCGGCAGGCAGAAACTCGGAAGAAAGCACACTGTTGATGCTGGTGCGTAGATTGACTGCATTCTCGCCCGCATAGACGGACATCAGAACGGAGAACGGATTGGTCACGACGCGTCCTCGCGGCGGATGATCTTGGAATCCGTAGAGATAACGGTCTCGCGGTTCTCCTCGAAGCTCTGATTATACAGATGAGGCGTGAACACCGCGCGGACTGTCAGGAATATGATCTTGATATCCTGAAGGATAGAATAATTCTTGATGTAGAGAAGGTCGTAACGAAGCTTGTCCTGAGCTGTCGTGTCGTAATTACCGGCGACCTGCGCGAGACCTGTGATTCCGGCCTTAACCGCGAATCTCTGGGAGTAGCCCGGGATCTTCTTCTCGAAGGTGGCAACAAACTCGGGACGCTCGGAACGGGGACCGACTACACTCATCTCGCCCATGAGAACGTTCATGAACTGAGGCAGCTCGTCGATCTTGGAACGGCGCAGGAAGCGGCCGATCTTCGTAACTCTGGGATCGTTCTTACCCGAGATAACGGCGCCCGTGATACGCTCGGCGTCGACTCTCATCGTACGGAGTTTATAGATCTCATAAGGCTTATTGTTGATAGTAAGTCTTGTCTGCTTGAAGAATACGGGCCCTCCGTCCTCAGCCTTGATAAGGATGGCGCTGATGAGGAGAATCGGAGAAGTGATGATCAATGCGAATGTGGAGATGAAGATATCGATGATCCTCTTGAACAGTCTCTGCTCGAATGTAAGACCCATTCTGTCCATGAGCATGACCATGAGGTCGTTCAGATAGATGATCCTGGACTTATAAAGCGAGATCTCGTAGAACTGCGGAACGACGTAAACTACCGTGTCGTACTTGGCGCAGGCGAGAATGATGTCAGACTTAACATCCTCGGGGACATCGGGACAAAGGAAGATCTCGACGTTACTTCTGATGACCGCACGGACCGCACGCTTGTCGGAATAACGGACGAGACGGGAGAAGTCCAGGTCAACGCTGTTAAGCGAAGGCGCGATCTTGGTCTTTACCTCGTTCATTGTGGCTACATTGGAGCCGATGATTACAAGAGATCCGGTCTCGAAGACACGGCGGCTTATAGCCATACAGATCATCTGCCACATGAAGATGTAGATCATCAAGATGATAAAGCTCAAGAGGATAACGCTTCGGGGGAAGGCTCTCATCTCAGTCAAGTCCTTCGCGGAAAGCGTTATGAGAGTCTGGATAAAGCTGAATTTGATGGAATCTGCAACGACATCGACGTTCTTCTTACGGAAAAACCTCGCCATCTGCAGGAAGTCGGCGAGCACGAAGCTCGATAAGGAGATGATAGGCATGAGGTAAACGTAAGCGTCGTAGTTGTTCACGCCGGACTCTACGTTCTCCATCTGGCGGCCGAAGATCACGAAGAAGCTCGTGATGTAACCGAAATTAACCATTACCACGAGTCCGCAAAGGAAAAAGATCTTCAGGATATGGGTAAACGTTACTTTATTACGGCTCATAATCTCCTCATATTGGCATCAAGGCGACAGAAAAAATTCGCCCTTATACCCCAACATTGTAACATATTGTGTAAGGTAACAAAATTAGTCTCAAAAAATCAGTATTTATTTATAAATAGCTTCTTGAAACTTCAGTGGCGGTTAAGTATATTAAGTTGTAATGCTTTATTTGAAGAGGGTAGCTAATGAATAATGCAGGAGGAGTAAGGCCGTCATACACGCACGGAGGCAACGCGCCCGTTAGAGTTAACGGTAAGGGCAAGTCGGCGCCCGCACGTGCCAATAAGCCTGCTGGACGCTCGAAGAAGAAGAGTTCCGGCAGCTCGAAATTAATCGCGGCAGTTCTCGCGGTCCTCGTGCTCGCAGGCGCAGGCTTCGGTTTATATAAGACAGGATTCTTCGATCCCAAGTATGAGATCACCATGGCAGACGGAACCGTTCAGAAGGTATCCGGCAAGCAGCTTCGCGCCATGCTCGAAGGTGATACGTTCATCGACGGTATCATCATCAACGGCACAAGCGTAAGCGGAATGACCAAGGAACAGGCTCTCGCGACACTCCGTCCCAATCAGCCTGCCGAGCCTACACTCGACATCAGCCTCGATCTTGACGGCGTTGTATATCCCCTCGATCTCAGCACACTCCCTCTTACATCCACGCTCGACAGCGTAGTAGATGAAGCATACAACTACTTAAGACTTACAGGCACTGAAGACGATCAGGCTCTGGTCAATATCTACAACCAGCGCATGGCTCTTCTTACTGCCCCAATGGAGTTCAACTCCGCATATACGCTCGCTACGGATGCCGTAGGACAGATCGTTACATCAACTCTGTCCAATGCTACAAGCTCAGCCGTAGATGCCGTTATCACAGGTTTCTCACCTGAGACAGGAGAGTTCGAGTACACGAATTCACAAAGAGG